>CAJCIM010000159.1 GCA_903970395.1 Acidobacteriaceae bacterium | reverse complement strand
CGCGCGATGCCCACCTTAGCGACGATGAAGCCGTCGCGAAGATGGGGCACCCGGTGGGGAGAGGTCAGGCGATGGCTTTGGCGACAAGTGCTTTTGCTTCTTCTTGAATTTGTTTGAGGTGGTCGGGGCCGTTGAAGGATTCGGCGTAGATTTTGTAGACGTCTTCGGTGCCGGAGGGGCGGGCGGCGAACCAGCCGTTTTCGGTGGTGACCTTGAGGCCGCCGATGGGAGCGTGGTTTCCGGGGGCTTCGGTGAGGATGGCTGTGATGGGTTCGCCGGCGAGGTCTTTGGCGCTGACCTGCGACGGGGAAAGTTTGCTGAGCTTGGACTTCTCTTCTTTGGTTGCGGCGGCGTCGATGCGCTGGTAGACGGGGGCTCCGTATTTTGCGGTGAGTTCGGTGTAGAGCTGGCCGGGGTCCTTGCCTGTGCGTGCTGTCATCTCTGCAGCAAGCAAGCCGGGGATGAGGCCATCCTTGTCGGTGGTCCAGACGTGGCCGTTGCGGCGGAGGAAGGTGGCTCCGGCGGACTCTTCGCCGACGAAGCCGAGTGTGCCGTCGATCAGGCCGTCGACAAACCACTTGAAGCCGACAGGGACTTCGAGCATCGGGCGGTTGAGGCCCTTGGCGACGCGGTCGATGATGCTGGAGGATACGAGGGTTTTGCCGATGCCGACTTTTTCGGACCAGTTGGGGCGGTTGGTGAAGAGATACTGGATGCAGACAGCAAGGTAGTGGTTGGGGTTGAGCAGGCCGGTGCTGCGCGTGACGATGCCGTGGCGGTCGTGGTCGGTGTCGCAGGCCCAGGCGACGTCGTAGAGGTCTTTGTTGGCGATCATGCTGGCCATCGCGTTGGGCGAGGAGCAGTCCATGCGGATCTTGCCGTCCCAGTCGAGGGTCATGAAGCGGAAGGTGGGGTCGACGTAGGGGTTGAGGAGGGTGACGTCGAGCTTGTACTGCTCGATGATGCGCGGCCAGTAGGCGACGCCGGCTCCGCCGAGGGGGTCGACGGCGAGCTTGAGGGCGGTGCCGGCGAGGGGGGCGAAGTCGATGACGTTGGCGAGGTCGGCGACGTAGTTGGTGATGTAGTCGTGGCGATGCGTGGTGGGAGCGTGCAGGGCCTTGGAGAAGCTGAGGCGTTTGACGCCTTGCAGCTTGGCTGAGATCAACTCATTTGCACGGTCCTGAATCCACTTGGTGGCTGCTGTGTCGGCCGGGCCGCCGTTGGGTGGGTTGTACTTGAAGCCGCCGTCTTCGGGTGGGTTGTGCGAGGGCGTGATGACGATGCCGTCGGCTTGCGGCTGGCCTGCGTGCTCTTCGTTGTAGGTGAGGATGGCGTGCGAGAGTGCGGGCGTGGGTGTGTAGCCGGCGATGCCAGAGATGGTGTTGTAGCCGGAGTCGATGATGGTGTTGACGCCGTTGGCGGCGAGGACTTCGAGTGCGGTGACGAAAGCAGGCTCGGAGAGGGCGTGTGTGTCCTGGGCAAGGAAGAGTGGGCCCTTGATGCCTTGCTGGGCGCGGTACTCGACGATGGCCTGCGTGATGGCGAGGATGTGCGCGTAGTTGAAACTGGTGGAAAGCGACGAGCCGCGATGACCGGAGGTGCCGAAGGAGACGCGCTCGGCGGGGTTCTCGGGGTCGGGGTGGTTGGCGTAGAAGGCGGTGACGAGCGCGGGGAGCTTCACGAGCTTGTCGGGGCTGGAGAGGTGGCCGGGCGTGTTGAGCTGTGGGGCAGGCGTCGTCGTGGACATGGGTCAACGATACCGCGTAGGGCTGTGAGGCGGGAAGGCGGCTGGAGCCGACGCTAGACGAAGCGGGAGATCAGCGTGCCGATGATGAGGGCTAAAAGGCCGGCGGCGACGTCGTCGAGCATGATGCCGGTGCCTTCTGGAAGGGCTTCGAGGCGGCGAATGGGCCAAGGTTTCCAGATGTCGAAGAGGCGGAAGAGGAGTAGCGCGAGGGCGGCGTGGCGCCAGTCGGGCGGCATGAGGATGAGGGCGAAGAGCTGGCCGGCGACCTCGTCGATGACGACAAAGCCGGGGTCTTTGCGGGCGGACTCGCGAGCGACGGTGGTGGATGCCGGGATGCCGATGAGGGTGATGGCGATCGCGGCGATGAGGGTCGCGATGGCGAGTGTGGCGGGTTGCGATGGAAAGACGTGCGCGGCGAGGAACCAGAGGAGCACAGCAGCGACGCTGCCGTAGGTTCCGGGGCCGGGCTTGAGGTAGCCGGCTCCGAACCAGGTGGCAAGCAGCCAGGCCCAGAGGGATTTCTTGGGTTGAGTCACTAGTTCTTCCACTTCGAGACGGCGTCGTCGGGGTCGTTAAGGGATTGTTCCTGGCGGCGCTGGAGGTCTTCTAGGAGCTCTTCGTCGAAGATGGGGGAGCTGATTTTGTAATCACCGGAGGCCCACTTGCCGAGGTCGATGAGACGGCAACGGTCGGAGCAGAAGGGGAAGTCCTCGCCGGTGGGTTCGACGAGTTTGCGGCATGTGGGGCAGAGGATGGGTTTGGTTGGAGGCATTATTTCGAAGCGCGTGAAGGGCGCTAAGTATGAGGATAACGCAGTGGGAACGGCGACGAAATGGCGAGAGAAGCTGGATGTGTCGTGTTGAGTTATATCCCTGCGAAGAGAGCGCAAGTGGCGTGTTTTGAGGGTGATTGGATGTCAGTGCGAATGGGGTGGAATGTTAGCCATTTCTTTACTGAGATTCGACTTGCAATTTGCAACTCTGAGGGTGTACCTTGCGTCTGTTTGTGTGGCGAGATATTGCCAGCAACAAAGCCACGACCACGACGTCGTTGGTATCAAGCAGCAAGAGGCATGAGATGAACAAGATTTCTCGTATGGCAACGTCACTGATGGCAGTGGCTATGATGACCGCTCCGATGATGATGGCGGCCCAGGCAACTCAGAACCAGACCCCCAGCACGACGCAGAGCGATTGGACGACGCCCCCGGCTGGCACTGAGCAGTCGCAGGCTTACAAGGACGGCATCGAAGCAGCGAAGCTGGACACGGTTGCGAAGCGCACTGTGGACCCGAAGGCTTCCTACCTGTACAACCACCCTCCCGTAAAGAAGTCGGCTGACCGCGATGCCTATCGCAGCTCGTTTACCGAGGGCTACAAGGCTGCGGTTGCGCACAACAATGGCAATGGTGGCATGTAATTCGTTTGGAACGAGGACAGTGGCAGAAAGGGCTCCGATTGGGGTTCTTTCTGCCATTGCGGGTAATTGGATCTCCCGGGGTTGTGCAAGATAGTTTTTAAATGTGGCTTCCATGGCGACATTGAGTCGATAGCGGGAAGGGATTACGCCGCCTGATTGAAGAACTGTGACAACGTCATATCCAAGACGCTTTCGACTTCAACATGGTTCAACTGGGCAAACAGAGCAGCTCTTACTTGTAGCTCATGAGGCATATGAACTGGCAGTGAGGCAAAGGGCTTGGGAGGCTCTTTGCCGTCCTTTTCAAAGTCGCTGATGTACTCGTCCACGGCTTTGCGAAATATGGTCTCCGCTTCTTCCACCGTGTCGCCGTGATAGATCACCATGTCACGTATACCGAGAATCCTGCCGTGATAGAGATGGTCTTCCGGCGCGTGAATGATGGAGCCATCATAGCCCCGATAGCTGACTGTGGTGTTCATGAAAGAAAGCCCTCCTGCCTCAGAAAGTCGATCGTGCCACGCACTTGGTACGGCTTCAGGATATTCGATGGGTGGGGTTCGTGGATATTGAAACGGCCGCCAGTGGTCGGATTGATGAATTTTCTGGCCGAGCCGGAAGCCGTGATGAGTTCGATGCCTAGCAAATTCATGAGGGTGCAAAGTTCGGGCCAAGTGAAGTCTTTGGGCGACGCCTTAATACGTTTCAGGAGCTTTTCGTGTCTGGACAACTCGGCTAAACCTTTGGCTGCTGCTACGTTCAGGATTTGCTGCGAAAGAACAGTTTCAGTATTCCGAAAGCTATGAGTTCGTAAAGAGCTACGCAAAGTGCAATGAAAATAATGAAACCTATGGCGTGAGTTATTGGGTGCGTTAGCGCGAGACTCTTGTCAAAGAGTTGACCATCGTGTTGAAGATAAGCAGATCTTCCCGCCAGGTGCTTATGGCGTACATCATTCGACAGCTAGAGACTAACGATTACCGACAACAAGCTAGACTAAACGCATAGATGCGTCCCCGCCAATGCTCTTGCATCATTACTCAATAATGCAGGCGACGACGTCGTAGTCGTGGGACTCGGTGATCTCGGCGCGGTAGAAGGTTCCGGGGACGAGCGCTTCGTGGGGGCCGAAGTCGTTGATGAGAACCTTGCCGTCGATCTCGGGTGCCATGTCGAGGCCACGGCCTTGCCAGAGGAGCTCAGTCTCTTCGGACTCGCCTTCTACGAGGATGTCGATCTCGCGGCCGATCCACTGCGAGCGGGCGCGTTTGCTGATCTTCTGCTGGAGCTTCATCAGCTTTTTGCGGCGGGATTCGATGGTGCGTTTGGGGACCTTCTGGTCGAGCTCGAAGGCGCCTGCGCCCTCCTCGTCGGAGTAGCTGAAGACACCGAGCCAGTCGATCTTTGCGGCTTCGACGAAGGCGAGGAGCTCGGTGAAGTCTTCTTCGGTTTCGCCGGGGAAGCCGACGATGAAGCTGGTGCGGAGGACGAGGCCGGGGACGATGCTGCGGGCCTTGTCGATGATCTGGAGGAAGCGGTCGGAGGTGCCGCCGCGCTTCATACGGCGCAGTACGTTGGCGCTAGCGTGTTGCAGCGGGACGTCGAGATATTTTGCGATGGTGTCGTGGCTTGCGATGGTTTCGAGCAGGCGCGTGGTGATCTTGTTGGGGTACGCGTAGAGGAAGCGTAGCCACTTGAGGCCGGGGAGCGGGGCGAGGGCTTCGAGGAGGTCGGCGAGTTCGGGGCGGCGGAGGATTTCGCCGGCATCCTGCGAACCCGTCTTAGCCGACGATGAAGCTGTCGGCGAAGATGGGGCACCCAGAGGGAAAGACTGTGGTGGGAGGTCTTCTCCGTAGCAGGTGGTGTCCTGGCCGATGAGGGTGATCTCGCGGACGCCCTGGGCGATGAGGGATTTGGCTTCGGCGACGATGCTGGCGATGGGGCGCGAGCGGAACTTGCCGCGCAGCTGCGGGATGATGCAGAAGCTGCAAGGGTGGTCGCAGCCTTCGGCGATTTTGATGTAGGCCGAGGCGCGTGGGGTGGTGAGGATGCGTGGGGTCTCGTCGGAGTAGAGGTAGCTGGGGAGGGCGGCGGTGGCGCCGTCCCATGCCTCGCGTGAGAAGCGGCCTGCCTGTTCGCGGGCGTCGCCTTCGGGGCGAGATGCAGAGGGTAGAGGGTAGAGCGTAGAGCGTAGAGAAGGATCTTCCGCGGCGAGGCCAGTGGAGTGGAGATGATCGGCTTCGTGGGTCAACTGCGGTGAATCGGTCTCCGGGCGGGAGTGTTGATTGACCGAGGATGCGTGGCGTTCGATCTGTGCGGTTGTGAGGATGGCGAAGGGAGAGCTGCTCTCGGCGGGCGCGGGGCGATTGAGGCCTGCGGCTTCGAGGATGGATTCTAGCTCGCCAGTGCCGACGACGGCGTCGACCTCTGCGATGTTCTTCATGATCTCGTCGCGGTAGCGCTCGACGAGGCAGCCGGCTACGACGAGGCGCTGGGCGCGGCCGCCATTTCCGATCTTGTGTTGCACCATCTCGAGGATGGTGTCGACGGACTCCTGTTTGGCGGAGTCGATGAAGGAGCAGGTGTTGACGACGAGAATCTCGGCGTCTTCGGCGCGGGGGGTTAGCTCGGCGCCGGAGCGATGGAGCAGACCCATCATGACCTCGGAGTCGACGAGGTTCTTGGGGCAGCCGAGCGAGACGAAGCCGACCTTGGGGCGGTGGGGATTGTCTGGGGATGTCTCGATGGCTGGAGTGTCGAGGGTAGGTGACAGGCTCACAGAGCTTTATTTTAGCAGGTCTACAAGATGGCCGCCCGCGCTAAGGGCGCTGACGCAGGCTTGTGAGTGGACGCTTGGCGGAGTGATAAACGCGGACAACGCGCACGATCTTGGGGTCGATGCGGAAGATGATGCGGTGGGAGGCGTAGAGCAACTGATAGAGCGGGAGGTCAAAGTGATGCTGTTCGGGAATGCGAGGACAACGGGCGGGAAGAGAACGCAGCGTATCGAGGGCATCGAGAAGTCCGTTCCACCAGCTGTCTGCAGGTAGCGCGTCGTGGCTCTGGTTGAGAATGAATAAGTGATAGTCTTCAGCCTCGCGACGAGCTGCCGTCGCCACTTGAACCCTATACGGCATGTTTTCGTTTCAAGGTTTCAAGTTCATGGACGCGGCCTTCCTTGATGTCTCGAAGTCCTTCATTCACGGCGGCGACGAAGCGTTGCTCTTCCTCGAGATCGTCCACCCGATTCAAGAGGTCCTGGTAGGTGCCGGCGTCTTGAACGACGATGGCGGCGCTGCCGTTGACCGTAAGAACCATGGGAGCTTTGGTCTTGCGGAGGCGGGCAACATGCTTTTTGGCGTTGCGCTGGAAGTCGGTGACGGAGCGGATATCGTTGATGTCGACGACCGGGAGCTTGGGCATGGTGCAATTATAAGCAGAGAATTCCATGCTGTCGTCAGGGTTTGCCGACGGAGTGATCCTTGTAGGCCTTCTGGACGAAGAAGAATGCTTGCTTCTTCTTGCCGTCTTCGGAGATGAGGCCTTTGCGGTTGTAGCCGTCCTGGAGTTTGGGGATGTTGCGGGTGGGGGAGCGGAAGTCCATGAGGATCCAAGGTGTGTCGCCGCGGAGCTGAGGGATTTTGGACAGCATGGTGAACTGGTGCTGCAGGACGAAGACCTGCTGCTCTTCGGTCCAGCGCTGGTTGGTGGCCCCGTGGTTGCCTTGCTTGGCTTCGGCGCCGAACTCGCTTGCGATGAGGGGTTTTTGCGGGAGCGTCCACTGGATCGAATCGGCGCTCTCAGGTGTGCCGGTGTACCAGCCGACGTACTGATTGAGGCCGATGACGTCGAGAGCATTGGCGAAGAGGTCGGGCAACGTTGCGGTGGTGCCTTCGATGTGGGAGGTGTTGAGGGCGGAGGTGATGGGGCGGGTGGGATCGAGTGTGCGGGCCTCGTTGGCGAGGTTGGTGAGGAACTCGGTGCGGGTAGGGTTGTTGGGTGTCTCGTTCGAGACGGACCAGAGGATGACAGAGGCCTTGTTGCGATCGCGGCGAATCATCTCCTTGAGCATGGTGACGGCCTTGGCGTAGACCTCAGGCTTTTCGAAGGAGATGTGCTGCCAGAGAGGGATCTCCGACCAGACCATGATGCCGTCGCGGTCGGCGGCGCGTTCCATGCGCTCGTCGTGCGGGTAGTGGGCGAGACGGACGAAGTTGGCGTTGAGATCTTTTAGGTAGCCGAAGAGGGTGGCTACGTCCTGATCGTTGTCGACGCGGCCACCGCGGATGGGCGCTTCGGCGTGGGCGTTCGCGCCTTGCAGGTAGATAGGTTTGCCGTTCAGGAGGATGTGCGTGCCGTCGACGCGGATGTCACGGAAGCCGATGTCGTCGGAGATTGTGTCGCGCTGATCGCCGGCACCGGTGGAAAGAGTGACTTTGTAGAGTTTGGGCGAGTCCGGCGACCAGAGTGTAAGTTTGTCGGCGGTGACGGTGAAAGGCGCACGACCGTCGGCGTCGGTGCGGAGGCTCGTCTTGATGCCAGCCTCTGGTATCTCGAGGGTGACGGGCGTGCCGGCTGGGGCGTCGAGGATGTGGATGTAGCCGGTCAACTCCTTGTTGCCGGGTTTCCAGGCCGGGCCGTGCGCGAGGTGAACGTCATAGTCGTCGATGAAGGCGGTGGGTACGGTGATGAGGGAGACGTCGCGGGTGAGGCCGCCGTAGTTCAGCCAGTCGATTCCGACTGACGGAATGCCATCGACCATGCGGGTGGCGTCGACTGCTATGACGACGAAGTTGGAGCCGGGATGAAGGACGGTGGTCGCCTCGCAGTCAAACGGGGTGTAGCCGCCTTCGTGGTCGCAGATGCGCTCCTGGTTGACCCAGACGTGGGAGCGGTAGTTTGCAGCGCCGATGTGGAGGAAGGTGCGTGTGCCGGGCTTAGGCTGGAAGTCGAAGTTGCGTTGATACCAGACGACGCCCTCGTAGTTGAAGAGCTCGGGTGTCTGGGTATTCCAGTCGCCGGGGACTTTGAGGGTGGGGGCGGTGGCGAAGTCGTACTCCTCGTTGTGGGGGCCGACGATGTTGGGGTGCGTGTTCATGGCGTAGCTGCGGTCGTTGATGGCGCCGGTGGGGGTGTAGAGGGCGCGGTAGGGCGACTGATCGACGAGGTAGTGCCAGTCGCCGTCGAGGCTGACGACCTGGCGATGGTCGACGCCGACGAGCAGCGTTTGGAGAGGCTGCGGCGCGGCTGGCGTTTGTGCGCCGAGTCCGTGCGGGAGGACGAAGACAGCGAGCAGCGCAAAGAGGCTGGGAGCGAGACGCGGTACCAATGCGATGGGACGGAGCATGAGAACACCTTTGCGCTGAGAGGTTTTGTGACGATTCAGGGTTGTGCAACTACTGCTTCTGGATGCGTGGTGGAGTGTACCACCACGGAGAAGATAAGTTGAGGTCCTGGCGCAGGGCGTCGTAAAGTTGTAGCCATGGGACTATTTCGTAGAGTTGGGTTCGCATTGATGGTGGTGGCGTTTAGCGCGGTTGCAAAGAAGCCTGTGGCGGATTCCGGCCCGCGGCTGGAGGTGGCGACGATCAAGCCAAGTGCTCCGGAAGAGACGGGCCGGTCGGTTGGTTGGGAGGGGCGAAAGTTTATGATGCACTACTCCACGATGAGCCAGTTGATGCAGTTTGCGTATGGGTTGCAGGCGAAGCAGATTGTGGGAGCGCCGGCGTGGTTTGATACGACGACCTATGACGTTGATGTGTTGGCAGATACCGCCGAGCCTACCCGCGAGCAGTGGAAGACCGTGCTGCAGGAGATGCTGAGCGAGCGCCTGCAGTTGAAGGTGCATCCTGAGCAGAAGGTGATGCCGGCGTATGTGCTGAGCGTGGATAAGGACGGGCCGAAGCTGAAGCCGCCGATGGATGAGGAGGGGATGGATTCGTCTGGGGTACGGATCGGGCGTGGGCCGCATGAGCTGGTATTCGTGAAATCGGTTCGCGGAAGCATGGGGGAGCTGGCGTCGGAGCTGCAGCGTGTGGAGATGGACCGGCCTGTGGTGGACAAGACGGGTTTGACCGGGCGGTTCAACTTTGAGATGAGAGCGACTTCGACGAAGCCGTTCTTTGCAGGGGAGACTCCTGACCCAAGCGATGATGCGCCGCCGATCCTGTTTACGGCATTGCGCGAGCAGCTTGGGTTGCGGCTGGACCCCGCGAAGACCGAAGTCGGTTGCCTGGCGGTCGACCGTGTGGAGAAGCCTTCGGATAATTGATTACATGATGCGCTTGGGGATGGGTGGGAGCTCGATCTTCTCTGGTACGTGCCGGGTGACGACGACGCCATTGGTCTCGAAGTGCGTGACGCGGTGGCCGTAGTCGTGGCCCATCATGACGGCTTTCTTGAGCAGCGAGAGGTGACGGCGTGTCTCCTGCGGGAAGAACTTGTTGACCGAGGCGTCGTAGTCGGCGTGGAGCAGGTAGTAGACGTCGCACTTGGGACAGTAGATGGGTTCTTCAAGCTGGCGCGTGAACGCGCCCTGCGGCAGAGGGGCGACGGGGTCGGTACCGGATTTGATGGCGGCGATGATGTGGTGCATAAGGGCAGAGTGTAGAGGATAGAGTGCAGAGGATAGAGAAGACGCGCGGCATTGATCGCTTTCGTCTGTCCTCTATCCTCTTTAGACTATCCACTGTTTTTACCAGATGTGGACGCGCTGATCGGGGGCGAGGTAGAGCTTGTCGGTGGGTTGGATGTTGAAGGCTTTGTACCAGGCGTCGAAGTTGCGGACGGTTTCGGCGCGGTAGTGGCCGGGGGCGTGGGGGTCGGTGAGGACCTGGCGGCGCTCGGCAGCTTCGCGGATCTTGGTGCGCCAGATCTGGCCGAAGGCAAGGTAAAACTGCTGGTCGCCGTCGAGACCGTCAATGACTTTTGCGGTCTGGCCTTGCAGTGAGGCGTGGAAGGCGTCGTAGCTCGCAGCGATACCGCCGAGGTCGGCGATGTCTTCGCCAAGGGTCTGGCGGCCGTTGACGTGGACGCCGGGGTAGGGTTCGTAGGTGTCGAACTGAGCGGCGAGTGCGCCGGTGACCTGCTTGAAGTGCGCGTAGTCGGCGTCGGTCCACCACTTGCGGACCTGACCCTTAGAGTCGAACTCTGCGCCTTCGGAGTCGAAGGTGTGGGAGATCTCGTGGCCGATGACGGAGCCGATGGCGCCGTAGTTGGAGGCGTCGGGTGCGGCGGCGTCGAAGAACGGCGGTTGCAGGATGGCGGCGGGGAAGTTGAGTCCGTTGTTCAGCGGGAGATTAACAGCGTTGACAGTCTGCGGTTCCATGCACCACTCGTGGCGGTTGACGGGCTTGCCGATGCGCGAGAGAGCGTACTGGTACTCGAAGAGGTCTGAGCGCTGGAGATCGCCGAGGAGGTCGTTGGGCTTGATGACGAGTGCCTGGTAGCTGCGCCAGTGATCGGCGTAGCCTACGCCGACGTAGAGGGCGTCGAGTTTTTTGATGGCTTCGGCTTTGGTGTTTGGGTCCATCCAGTCGATGGCTTCGAGGCGTTTGTGGAAAGCTGCGAGGAGGTTGGCGACCATCGCCTGCGCCTTGGCGCGGGCGGCAGGTGGAAAGTAGCGCTCGGCGTAGAGCTGACCCACGGCGTCACCGAGCACGGCGTTGACGGTGACGATGGCGCGCTGTTCGCGTGGACGTTGCTGCGGAGCACCGGAGAGGGTGGTGCCGAAGAAGGCGAAGCGCTCGTCGGCGATGGCTTTGGGTAGAGCTGCGCCGTAGGTTTCGATGAGGTGAAGGGCAAGCCAGTCCTTCCAGGCGTCGAGGGGCTGTGATGCGACGAGAGCGGACTCGCCGGTGATGGCTGTGGGCTGCCAGACGTACATCGATTTCTGAGAGCTGAGGCCAGCGGCGCGGAAGAACTCGGCCCAGTCGAGGCCGGGGGCCTTGGCGGCGAAGTCGGAGGTCTGCCAGAGATTGTTGGCCTTGTGGATGTCTTCGTTGTCGGCGAGCGCGATGTGCTGTTGGGCGATGGCGCGCTCGAGGGCGATGACTTTAGCAGCGCGGGCGTCGGGGTCGGTGAAGCCGGCGAGTTTGAAGATTGCGGCGATGTGCTTTGTATAGGCGTCGCGGATGGACTTCATCTTGTCGGAGTCGTCGACGTAGTAGGCGCGATCCGGAAGCTCGATGCCGCCTTGCATTAGGTAGGGGGCGTAGTGGTCGGAGTCCTGAAATCCAGGCGCGACCCACAGACCGAAGATGTTGGCAGTGTGGAAGTTCGTGTTGTTGAGGGCGTCAGTGTCGGCGCGGAGGGAGTGGCCGAGGGCGCGGGCGAGCTCGTGCTGATCCTTGATGGCTGAGATGGCGGCGAGTTGTGGCTTGAGCGTGGCCATGCCGTTCTGCTCGATAGCGGCCTCGTCCATGTAGGCGTGGTAGAGGTCGGCGATCATGCGCTTGTTCGTGCCGGGCGTGGCGTTGGATTTGGCGGCGTCGTCGATAATGGCGGCGACCTGCTTGTCGGTGTTGTCGGCGACGATGGAGAAGCTGCCGATGGCGACGCGGTCGGGCGGAAGGACGATGCGGTTGAGCCACGCGCCGTTGGCGTAGAGGTAGAAGTCGTCGCCGGGCTTGAGGGTGTGGTCTATGTCGTTGGGTTGGACGCCGGGTGTTTGTGCGAGGGCGAGTGTGGCGGTGAGCGCTAGCGTTGTGATGAGGGTCGTGCGGATCATGAGTGGCTCCGGGATGGTTCAGTGGTGCTGCGAGCGAGAAGCAGATCCTTCGCTGCGCTCAGGATGACAATGAATACAAGTTTATGACCTTAAGGGAGTTTGGCGGCGGCGGCGATGGGGTTCCAGTGGTCGCTGCCCTTGAGGAAGTTCTGGGGTTCGAAGGCGGTAGCTTCTTTGGCGGTGAGCATGTGCTCCCATGCGGGGCGCTGGGTGGGTTGCCAGCCGGGGCCGGAGTTGTTGTACTCGGCATACCAGGCCTGGGGTGGGACGGGGTCGTTGCGGCTCCAGACGGTGTAGCCGGCAGGGTTCATCTGCGCGGGGAGTTCGGTGTTCATGAAGACGACGCGAGCGTAGGGACGCCAGGGGCGGCCGAGCGCGGTGACGTCGTGTGGGGCGCCGGTGGAGGCTTCGAGTGAGGTTGTGACTTTCGAGTTGGTGATGACGTAGCCGGTGGGCTGGTTGGGATCGGTGCGTGACTGCGCAGTGAGGTAGCCCGGGCCGTTGGCGTGGAGTTCTACGTGGTCGAAGACGGCGGCGGCGTTGCCGAAGATGAAGTCGACGCCACCTTCAATGTAGCTGTCGATGTAGTACTGACGGCCGTAGTCGGCGAAGAGGGTGTCCTGATGGCCGAGGAAGCGGCAGTGCTTAAAGACGGCGTGGTCGCCACGGACGGCGGCGGCGACGGCCTGGCCGGTGTTGCCTGCGGTGTTTTCGAAGGTGAGGTTGTCGGCTTCGAAGGCGTCGCCGTTGATCTCGGCTGTTTCGGTGAAGAATGTGCCACCGGCGGTTTTGGCGTTGAGCGAGTTGCTGATGATGACGTCCTCTGGCGATTTGCCGAGGCCGAGTAGCGTGATGTTGTTGTGGTTCTGCGTGACGATGATGCGCTCGTGATAGGTGCCGGGGACGATCTCAATGATGACGCGGGAGCCGGCAGGTGCGAAGGGATGATGATCGAGCGCCTGCTGGATAGTGGTGTAGTCGGTGGTGCTGGCGATAGAGCCGGGACCGTGCGGGTCTACTTTGACGTGGACGTCCTGTGCGAGAGCGGTGGTGGTGATGGCGGCAAGGAGGAGAAACAGACGCATTAGGACGAGGCTATGCGTTTGGCGGCTCACAGGCAAGGGCGCTGGCGGGGCTATCCTGAGTGGATGGCAGAGGAAATTGTTGCGGAGTATGAACGGCGCAAGTCGGCTGCGAATGTGGAGTTTGCGAAGCAGAAGAGCCGTGGAGATATCTATGGGCTGTTCGTCGTTGTGCTGGTGTTTATGGCGACGCGGCAGGCGTACCTGGCGGTCTGGGACCATGGTAGCTCTCAGAGTTTCTGGCTGGTGATGGTTCCACTGGTGGGGCTGGGGATTGTCTGGCGTCTGGTTCGGGCGCGGGAGCGAAGAGCGGTGCGGCTGTCGAGTTTGTATACGACGGCGCTGGACCGAGTGAACGAGGTGGTGACGCAGAGCGGGCATACGGGCGAGAGCCTGGTGGCGGAAGACCATCTGTATGCGTGGGACCTGGATGTAGTCGGGCCGGATTCGTTGCTGGGGCTGCTCGCGACGACGCGAACGGCGATTGGGCAGAAGGCGCTGGCAGGGTTGTTGCTGGAGCCGACGACGGTGGACGCTGCGCGAAAGCGGCAGGAGGCGGTGAAGGAACTGACGCCTGCGCTGGATCTGCGCGAGGGCGTGGCGCTGCTGGGGGCTTCGAAGTTTGAGGAGATTCCAGCGGAGACGTATGAGAAGTGGCTGGAGGTGGAGACGCTGACACCGGCGGTGTGGATTCGGCCGTTGCTGATTGCGGTGAATATAGGGTGGATTGCGCTGCTGTTGCTGGGGTGGGCCCGGTATGGGGCGCTGACGGCGTATCTGCGGCCGATGGAGTCGTTGCTGCTGGCGCAGGGGATGCTTTGCCTGTGGCTACGGCCGAGGGCGCAGGAGGAGCTGAGAGCGTCGAAGAGGCTGTTTGGGCAGACGACGATTCTGCGGCGCGGACTGCGGATTGTGCAGGAGGCGAAGTTCGAGTCGGAGAGGCTGCTGCAACTGCAGCGCGATTGCGCAGGGCAGGACGAGGTGCTGCGACTGCTGGAGCGCTGGTTGATGGTGGTGGAGCATCGCGAGAAGGAGTGGTTCTCCGTGCTGACAGTGCTGTTCTGTGGCGGCACTCATGCGTTGTTTGGGCTGCGTGGGTGGAAGAAGAAGTACACAGAGCCGATGCGGCGATGGCTGGCGGCGTGGTCGGAGCTTGAGGCCCTGCTGGCGCTGGCGACGTATGCGGCGGAGCATGCGGAGAATGTGTATCCGGAGATTGTGGAGTGGGCTGCGGTGTTTGAGGCGGTGGGGATGACGCATCCGCTGTTGCCGCGTGCGAAGGCGGTGGCAAATGATGTGCGTCTGGGCGATGCTACGCAGTTCCTACTGATCTCGGGATCGAATATGGCGGGGAAGTCGACGCTGCTGCGAACCGTGGGTGTGAATACGGTGCTGGGGCTGGCGGGTGCTCCGGTGCCGGCGAAGAGGCTGCGCATCAGTGCGCTGCGGATTGGAGCTTCGCTGGCGGTTCGGGATTCGCTGGCC
>CAJCIM010000158.1 GCA_903970395.1 Acidobacteriaceae bacterium | reverse complement strand
CTGCTGGCAGGCAGTGATCACTTCGCCATCGCGGATCTCACGATTTTCTTTATCCGCTGCGATCTTGGCGGCCGCGATTCTCTGCGAGCAGTAGCTGCACTTCTCCATGACACCGCGGCTGCGTACGGTCACGTCGGGATTGCGCATCAGCTTGAGGCTCTCCGTCTCGTAGTCGGAGAAGAGCAGGAAGTTGAAGCGGCGCACCTTGTACGGGCAGTTGTTGGAGCAGTAGCGCGTACCCACGCAGCGGTTATAGACCATCGTATTCAGGCCTTCCGGCGTATGCACTGTCGCGGCTACCGGGCAAACCTGCTCGCACGGCGCATTCTCGCAGTGCTGGCACATCATTGGCTGGAAGTGGGCGCGCGGGGCTTCGAGGTCGCCCTCGAAATACGTATCGATGCGCAGCCACTGCATGTCGCGGCCGGTCGCTACCTGGTGCCGTCCTACGACTGCAATATTGTTTTCCGCGTAGCAGCTCACAATGCAGGCATTGCAGCCCACGCAGGAGTTCAGGTCGATCGACATGCCCCACTTGTTCTGGGCAATGTGTGTCGAAGCGTCCTTGTGGTCGTACCGCCACGCATCCGGGTAGAAGCTGTCGTTGTGCTCTGGCGGCTCACCCTGCGGGTTATAGCCAACCTTGTTCACCGTCGTGGTGCCGCTCGGCGTACCCTCGGTCGCATACTTCGGATTGGCCAGGGCCTCTTCCAGCGTCGCGTAGCGGATGATCGACCGCTCCATTGCCTCGTGCCCAGCCAGGGAGTACGTGCCTTCGGTATCGAACTCAGGATGCTCCAGGCCGGTCTGCGCAAACTTGCCGCGGTGCTCGATATTGTGCACCTTGGTCACGCACAGGTCGTACGTGCCCTTGCCCTTGGCAATCTGCAACCCACCCGCCGAAAGCGGCGCATCCGAAGTCCGCAGCAGGTAGGCATTGAAGCCCACTCCAGCGCCGACGCGACCAGAATCAGCAGTGCGCCCAAAGCCGAGGTGTACCGTCACCGAATCGTTTGGATGTCCCGGACTCATCAGCACCGGCGTAATCACCTTACGGCCGTTCAGGCTCAGCTCGATGGCATCGTTCTCTTCAATGCCCAGCTTGCCCATCAGGTCCATGTTCATCAGAGCCGCGTTGTCCCAGCTCATGTTCGTGACCTGCTTGGGCAGCTCCTGCAGCCAGCCGTTATTGGCATAGCGGCCGTCATACAGCGACGAGTCGGCAAGGAACTTGATCTCGATGCCACCAGCAGCCGGCTTCACCGCCGGGGCAGCAGCCTTGCCGCTCAGAGTCTTCGGAGTAAACGCCGTACCTTCGACCCAGCCATCATGCAGGGCCTTGCGCCAACTGTTAGCAAAGTCACCCTTGATATAGGCCTTCGCATTCGCAACCACAACATCGTAGCCGCTCAGCGACGGATCCAGAAGCGCCTGCAGCACATCGTGCGCGCTCTTGCCGCCGTACAGCGGGTCGATCATCGGCTGAATGATGGAGATCGTCCCGTCATACGCGCGAGCGTCGCTCCAGCTCTCCAGGTAGTGCGTCTTGTTGATGTGCCAGGTCGAAACAATACCCGTCTCATCTTGATGCGACCCCAGGTGCACCGTCGTCGGAACCTTGTTGAACGCCGCCGCAAACTCCAGGTCAGCCGGCGCGCTGTACAGTGGGTTCACACCCAGCATCACCAGCCACTGCACCTTGCCTGCGTTCATGCCTGCAACCAGCGACTTCAGATCAGCCGTCTGCTCGCTCGGGACCGGGTTCACCGTCTCGGTATAGAAGACCGTCTTGCCGACTGCGCCAGCACTTTCGTTCACTGCGATCGCAGCAGCATGGCACGCTACCGAACTCTGCGGCCCGGCAATCACAACACACTTGCCACCGGACTTCTTCAGATCGGCCTGCACTGCAGCCAGGAACTTCTGCGCGCGTGGATCGGAGAGCGTCGCGCTGCCGCCTGCGAGCGCACTCGCAAACGAATCAATATCGCTCGGCTTCAGCGCCAGCCTGTGCTCGGCCTTGAAGCCCGTCACCGTCGGCATCGTCTCCACGACGTAGAGCCGGTTCATCGTCTTGCCAGCTTCAAACCGGTGCCGCTCGGCATATGCCGCAGCCAAGGGCAGGAAGCCCGGGAACCCGATACCGCCCAGAAAATCAGCATCGAGCGACAGGATCACATCCGCGTCCTCGAGCTTGTACATCGTGTCGTAGTAGTCGCCAAAGGCGGCCTTCGACGCAGCGCGTCCGGCATCATCGTTCACCGGCTCGTACTGCACCATCTTGGCCTGCGGATACTTCGCCGCAACCTGCTTCCACTGCGCCGCCAGCGTCGGCGACGTAATCGTCTCCGACAGGAAGTAGATTCCCTGTCCGCCATTGGTCTTCTTCGCCGCGGCAGCAAACTCCTGCTGAAAGTCGCCAAAACCAGACTTCTCGCCGCGGTAGTACACACTCTTCGAGCGATCCGGATCGTACAGATCCAGCAGCGAAGCCTGCGTAAACGAATCCGAGCGGCCCTTCGACACCGGATGCTCAGGATTGCCCTCGAGCTTGATCGGACGGAACGCATCCGACTTCACCAGCACCGGGATCGCGCCCGTCGGGAACGGATGCGCCGTCGCAAAGTACATCGACTTGCCCAGGACGAGGTCCTCAGGCTGCTTCACATACGGGAAGATCGGCTCATCGGGCTGCTTGGTGCAACCAGCCAGTCCGGCCAGCGCAAAGCTTGCGCCCATCACCTTCAGAAAACCGCGGCGGCTTACCGGATCAGCCCACTCGCCCGCCGAAGCCTGGCGTGGAAACTCCTCGCGCATCAGCTCCTGAAACGATTCGGTCTCCGCCAGCTCATCGAGGTTCTTCCAGTAGCGGCGTCCCGACTTGCCTTCCAGCTTCGCGCGCACCTCAGCCAGCGTCATCTTTGCAGGCTGAATACTGTTCACGATCTGCGCCGGCTGCTGCGCCGTCATCTTCACTTCAAGTTCCATAGGTGTCTCGTTCATCGGTGGCACACCTCGCAGCTCGAAAGCTCGTTGGCCGTCCGAATGTGGTACTGCGCGGTCAGATACTTGCCCAGGTCGTTCTGGCCAGTGAACTTCACATAGTTCACTGGCAGCACCGCCACGGGCATAGGAGCAGTCGTCATACCCGGAGCATGCGAAGCACCCACTGCGGGCATCTCATTCTGCGCCACGTTATTTCCGCCGGCTGCGTTCGGGTCCTTCATCACGCAGTTCACTCCCTGCGCCGTCGGAACGCTCGTGCCGTCCGTGTTCACCGTCGCCGTACACCACACCGGCTTGTCCGTCGAAGGACCGGTCCACGCCATGTTGTAGATCTGGCTCGTAGGCCGCAGGTTCACGCCAGGATTGCGGTGGCAGTTCAGGCACCACTCCATCTGCAGTGTGTTCTCCTGGTACATCAACGGCATCTCATCCACGCGGCCATGGCAGCTTGAACAGCCAATGCCCTTGTTCACATGGATCTCATGGTTGAAGTACACGTAGTCAGGGAGGTCATGCACCTTGATCCACTGGATCGACTCGCCCGTCGCCCAGCTCTGACGAACCGGCTCCAGCAGCTGTGCGTTCGTCCAGATCTGCGAGTGGCAGTTCATGCACGTCTTGGTCGGCGGAATACCCGCGTACGAGCTCTTCTCCACCGACGTGTGGCAGTACTGGCACTGCAGGCCCAGGCCCTCGACGTGATGCTTGTGACTGAAAGGTACGGGCTGGTCTGGCCGCTGCCCCTGCCGCGTCACCCACGGTGACCGCTGCAATGAGTTCAGCGCCACACCGAGCGCGATGACGATCAAGCCCGTCAACACCAGGCTCGCGCGAGCCAGTGCATTCGAACTGCGGTCAAATACTTGCGCCATGAGTGCGTTCCTGCTTCCTCTGCGTCAAAAAACACTGTGGAGGTTGAATAACTTCTACCGGCTGTGCCTCTTCGAACTCTCTACCGCCGCGGTTCAGTCCGCAACATCGCCGTCCGAAGTGACTGGCATACGTATAACTTTATCGAAAGTATAGCAGCGACTTTCGCGTCTGTTGTGACACCCATCGCCCATTCCCGGGCGATACTCGTAACGACCTTCGATTATCGTCCTGCGAACAACACATCAGCGCTCTTCGCCTCAACGCACGAATCCCAAATCCCCGCTCCCCATGCGCCTTTGAGCTATTTCATCCTCTTGCACCCTGCTTGACAACTCCGTCCACATTAGTCCGAGTTCGCTGCGGATAAAACGCCCGCTTTGTCGCGCATAAGACGTTCAGCGATCAGCAACAGCTGACAGACATGGATGTCATCGCTTCGTCTCTGCAGGCCGTACATTTCCATGACACTCTCATCGCATCTCTGCGCCTATGGTGATCTCCGGGTCGCTTCCACGCACGTCCGGCCGCACCCCAATCTGAGTACCAAGGAAAAGTCATGGCCAAGACAGTCAATAACTCGAAGCTCTCTATGGATCGTCGTTCTTTCATGAAATCTGGTGTTTTAGCAGGTGGTGCTGCCACAATCGGCGCCGGTCTGCTGGCCACTGGAACCCCAGCCCGCGCTCAGCAAACACCCGCACGCGGCCGTCTCAATGCAGGCGATGCCGCAATCCTTCGCTTCCTCGCGGCCGCCGAACTCATCGAATCCGACCTCTGGACGCAGTACGCCGAACTCGGCGGCCTCACCTCCGGCCAGCCCATCGAAACCGACCCCAACCAGTCCCTCAACGCCTATCAGGCGGCCCTCTCCAACCTCGATGGCGACGGCCCTCAGTACATCACCAGCAACACGCTCGATGAAGTCAGCCACGCCAACTTCCTCAACGCCTATCTGGAATCCCGCGGCGCAGAGCCGGTCAACCTCGACGCCTTCCGCACCCTCCCCGGCAGCCAGGCCACCGGCTCCACTGGCATCAAGCGCCTCACCAACCTCATGCACCTCAACGTCGATACCAGCTGGTTCATCCGCTATCGCAGCAGCACCAATCCGGATCTCGGCGCGACCTTCCCCCAGGCCATCACCCTCAACAACGTCCCCGCAATACCCATCACCAACGCCGACTTCAACGACCCCAACCACATCCAGGCCATCGCCAACATCGCCGCCTTCCACTTCGGTGCCATCGAGCAGGGCGGGTCCAGCCTCTACGCAGCCATGAGCCAGAAGGTCTCCGATCCCGAAGTCCTCGAGATCACCCTCGGCATCGGCGGCGACGAGATCGCTCACTTCCTTGAGTGGGTCGACTTCGCCGGCAACGGCGTGCAGGCGCCCGTCGCCCCCTTCACCGACGCAAAGACCGGCATCACCTTCCCCAACTTCTTCGATCCCCTCAACCCCCTCATCCAGCCCAGCCTGATCTTCCCGGTCCCCTGCGAGTTCATCAGCTCGGAGCTCCCGAAGGTCTCCATCATTCGTCCCCTCACCGATCGCGTCACTGGTGCCGTTGCTGCCATCAACGGCCTCATCCAGAGCGGTCTCTTCATCGGTCAGAGCCGGCAGTTCCTCGCCACCGTCCAGACGCTGGCGGCGGAAGCGGACGCAGCCTTTCGCCTGGTGCTCTAAACCCACGACGTTCCTTTTTTCTACCGTGGAGCTCCGCCGGCATGGGGCTCCACGTCTTTTTCTTAAATCCGAAGCGACCTGAAGCTCTAAAGCACCGGAGCAACACTGCGCTCCACCCACGCAGTCCACTCATCCTCGGTGATCTCACTCGCTGCCACGCGCAACACCATCTCAATCCGTTTGTCTTGGGACACCGCCAACCTGTGACCATTCAACCCGAGAAAGCCATTGAGCGCGGCGAGTCCAATACGCTTGTTGCCATCGATAAATGCGTGATTCTTGATAAGCCCATAACTCAGAGACGCAGCCACGGAGGCCACCGTCGCGGTCGGATCGAAGTCCACTTTATTCTGAGCGCGCATCACCGCAGACTCCAGTAGGCCTGGGTCGCGGAGACCATGAGATCCCCCATACACATCGATCAAATCGGCTTGAATGGTTTGGATGGCTGCAACATCCAGAAAAATCCACATCACTGCAGTTACTTTGCCAGCTCCGTGTAGGCCTTTGCGTTCTCCGGCTCGAGACGGCGATGCATCTGCATGGCCTCCTCCGCGGTCGCATAGCGGATCTGCGGACCGGTCGTCGTTGGCTCTGTAACAGAACGCACTTCCACCGCCGTTCCCTCTGACAGATGCAGCTTCTCAACCATCTCGTCTGTCAGCAGGATCGCGTATCCCTTTTCTGTCTTTTCAACGTGCGCAACCATACTCGTCATCTTACTCCCGCGACCCCCTGGATTCACCGAAAAAGTTACACTCCCTGCATGCCCAGCCCGCACACGACCCGCACGCAGGCACCGCCCTACGACATCGACGAGGCCCTCGTCGCGCTCTCCGCCGCTGATCCCAAACTAGCGAAGCTCATCACCCGCGCCGGCCCCTTCACCATGCGCATCAGCGGCAAGCAATCTCCCTTCGAAGCCCTCACCGAGTCCATCATCTACCAGCAGCTGCACGGTAAAGCCGCAGCAGCCATTCACGCCAAACTCCTCCGCAGCTTCTCTGACTTGGCTCACATGTCCGACCCGCGCGAGCCCCTCGTACACCGTCACCCCACGCCACAAGAGCTACTCGACGCCCCCAACGATCAGCTCCGTTCCTCCGGCCTCTCTGCAAACAAGGCCCTCGCCCTGCGCGATCTCGCCGCCAAGACACTCGACGGCACAGTCCCCACGCTCGCAAAGATCCGCCGCATGTCTGACGAAGCCATCATCGAGCACCTCACCCAGGTTCGCGGCATCGGCAAGTGGACCGTCGAGATGATGCTCATCTTCCGCCTCGGCCGCCCCAACGTCCTGCCCACCAGCGACTACGGCATCCGCAAAGGCTTCGCGCTCACCTTCCAGGGCCTCAAGCCCACCGCCAAGGTCACACCAGCCGACCTCCCCAAGCCCGACGTCATCGAACGCCGCGCAAAAAAATGGCAGCCCTGGTGCTCCATCGCCAGCTGGTACCTATGGCGCGCTTGCGACTTAGCCAACCAGGACAAGGCAGCAGGCTCCAGCACTAAGTAACTTTGCCGTGTCAACCCCACCCACTCACTGTATGGGTATCAACCCAAACAAACCAAACAACTTCCACCCCAAGAAACAAATGATTGTTCTCCCGCCCCACCCGCTAAACTGGAAATAGCTCCAACTCCCGCGCCGAAACTTGGCGTCTCTTCGCGCCCTTTGCGGGAGACCCTTCACCAAACCCGTAACCCGTTGATTCCAGCTATCATACCCGCAACCGAAACAGAATCAGCTACTTACCCCCGGGATACCCCCGTAAGTGACTGATTCTTCGTAGCACCCCCGCCGCGCAGGGAGGGGGGAGGGGTGCCCGCGTTACCATCAGAGCGGACAGAACATCTAAACAGACTCATGGCTCCGACAAAGACCTCCCCAACCACCGCCGAAGCCGTTCCGCAGCACTATATCTGCGTGCATGGCCACTTCTATCAACCGCCTCGCGAGAACCCTTGGCTCGAGACCGTCGAGGTTCAGGAGTCCGCAGCGCCGTATCACGACTGGAACGAGCGCATCACCTCCGAGTGCTACGCGCCCAACGGCGCCAGTCGCATCACCAACCAGCAGAACGAGATCGTCCGCATCCTCAACAACTACGCGCGGATCAGCTTCAACTTCGGCCCTACGCTCCTCAGTTGGCTTGAGGACTTCGCCCCGCGCACCTACCGCATGATCCAGGACGCCGACACCGCCTCCGCCGAACGCTTCGGCGGTCACGGTTCGGCCATCGCGCAGGTCTACAACCACATCATCATGCCGCTCGCCAGCGAGCGCGACGCACGCACCCAGATTCGCTGGGGCATCGCCGACTTCGAGCACCGCTTCGGCCGCAAGCCCGAAGGCATGTGGCTCGCCGAGACCGCCGTCAACCGCAACGTCCTCGACCTCCTCGCGCAGGAGGGCATCAAGTTCACCATCCTCGCACCGCACCAGTGCGCACGCACCCGCAAGCTGCCCACCGCCGAAACCGGCAAAGGCCGCAAGAAGGTCGCCGAGCCTCAACCCGAACAGCTTTGGATCGACACCCCCGGCGCCACCGTCGATCCCACGCATCCGTATCTCATCAAACTCAACGAAGGCCGCTCGATCGCCGTCTTCTTCTACGACGGCCCCATCTCTCGCGCAGTCGCCTTCGAAGGTGTCCTCAACAACGGTGAAGACTTCGCGCGCCGACTGCTCACCGGTTTTCACACCGACAAGTCGCCCGAAACGCCGCAGCTCTCGCACATCGCTACCGATGGCGAAAGCTACGGCCATCACCACAAGCATGGCGAGATGGCGCTCAGCTACGCGCTCTACTGGCTCGAGCAGAACAACCTCGCCCGCATCACCAACTACGGCGAGTTCCTCTCCAAGTTCCCGCCCACCTGCGAGGCTGAAGTCGCCGAAGACACCTCCTGGAGCTGCGCGCACGGCGTCGAACGCTGGCGCTCCAACTGCGGCTGCAACGGCGGCAAGGTAGGCTGGAACCAGCTCTGGCGCACGCCACTGCGCAACGCGCTCGATCTCCTCCGCGACCGCACCGCACCGCTCGCCGAAGCCGTCGCCGCGACGCTCTTCAAGGACCTTTGGGCCGCTCGCGACGCCTACATCAACGTTGTGCTCGACCGCGGCGAAGACAGCATCGATCGCTTCTTCCACGAGCACGCAACGCACGAGCTATCGCCCGCCGAACGCGTCACAGCCTTCGAGCTCCTCGAACTAGAGCGCCACACGCAACTCATGTACACCAGCTGCGGCTGGTTCTTCGACGAGATCTCCGGCATCGAGACCGTACAGATCATCGCCTACGCTGGCCGCGTCCTGCAGCTCGCCGAGCAGCTATTCGGCGAACCCGGCAAAGCGCTCGAAGCCGAGTTCCTCGCCATCCTCGCCCAGGCACAGAGCAACCTGCCCGAGATCGGCAACGGCGCTGAAGTCTATCGCCGCTACGTCCTCGGCAGCCGCCTCGACCTCGAACACGTCGGCGCGCACTACGCCATCAGCTCCATGTTCCGCAGCTATCCGGACTCAGGACAGATCTTCTGCTTCGACGTCCACCGTTACAGCTACGATGTCCGTTCCTCCGGCCACGGCCGCTTCGCCGTCGGCCGCGCGCTGCTGCGCTCCCGCATCACCGAAGAGAGCGAGGAGATCTGCTTCGCCGTGCTGCACCTGGGTGACCAGAACCTCACCGCCGCCGTGCGCCGCTACGATCCCAGCAGCCCCGAAGCAAAGTCCACATGGGACGACTTCGTCACTCAGGCCACTGACTCGGTCCGCCGCGCCAACCTGCCCGAGCTCGTCCGTCTCATCGATCGATACTTCGACAGCACGCTCTACTCGCTCACCTCGCTCTTCGCCGACGAGCAGCAGCGCATCCTGCAGAGCATCCTCGACCAGACCCTCTCCGAGGTCGAGGGCTCGCTCATGCGTATCTACGAAGAGCACGCAACGTTGCTGGACTTCATCAGCCAGGCCCGTATCCCCGCGCCACCCGCGCTCGCCGTTACCGCCGGATTCGCCATCAACGCCAGCTTGCGCCACGCACTCGACGACGAAACCTTCGACACGACCGAGATCGCCCGCCTGCTCGGCCGCGCCGCCACCGATCATGTCACTCTCGACGCACCGCTGCTCGGCTACACCGCGGACAAACGCATCAAGCGTGCGATGGTGCGCCTCGAACTCGCCGCGCAGGCGCAGCAATCGCAACAGAGTCTCACCATCCTCAATGAAACACTCACGATCGCCGAAGGCCTCCGCCTGCTGCCGATGGACGTCAATCTCTGGCAGGCGCAGAACATCTGGAACGACCTCCTCCGCCGCAGCGGCAGCTCCGAATGGTCTCGCGAGTGGCGTGAAGGATTCCGCAAGATCGGCATCGCCCTCAACATCTGCGTCGACGAACTCGTCGTAGACAAAGCAGTCCGCGTCTTCTAGCACAGCAGCTCTTGGGTGCCCCAGTCATGACGCAGCATCATCGCGGCATGACTGGGTGAGGGTGCCTGGACTGCCCTTACTTTCAAGGCCGATGTCGCATCTTCTTCGGGAATAGCTCAATCCCATTCAACCGGAAGCTCAACCCTGCGCTCACTCCATACGGACTCAGGCTTCCATACGTAAAGTTCGTCCAGTGCTGATACTCAACGTCAATCACACGCGCGGTCCAGCGATCGTTCAGGTGATAGTCAACACCGGCACCTGGAGCAACCACGAAGTACTCGCCCGTCGCATAGTGGAAGGGAAACGACATCCGTCCCAATCCGCCAAGCACCTTCACATACGGCTGCAAGCGGTAGTTCCGCAATGAGTATCTTCCACCCGCCAGATACGTGGATTGCGTCACGCTCTCATCCGCATTCAGACGCAGGAAACGGCCTTCATACTCCAACCCAACATGCGGCGTCAGGTTTGACTCCGCGTACGCAACACCACCACCCAACGTCCGTTGACCATACTGCGTCCGCATCCCGGTAAATCCGCCACCCACTGCAAGGTAGCTTCCACCGCCCGAAGCCGTTGGCAGAGCCTGCGCATGCATCCGCAACGCCGAACAACACAGCACCAGCAATGCAGGCAACAGCCGCGACGCCGCCATCACTGCGTCACCGTCAACGTCATCACCTGCGACTGCGTGATGCCGCTTCCCTGTCCTGAAGCGGTCACCTTGAAGCTGTAGGTTCCCGCCGGCGTTCCACTCATGTTGATGCCCGCGCAACCTGTCGCCGACAGCGTCATCACGCAGACAATCACCGCCAGCACCACCGGCAACAGCCGCCGTTTGCCACGCCGCAGCAACCCGAATCCCAGCAGCAAGCCCGCTGGCAACAGACATAGCATCACGCCAGCCGCACCGCCACGCCGCTCAGCCACAGCACCGGCTCCCAGCGGATCGCCAGTATCCACCGTAATCTGCACGTTGAGGCTCTGGTTCGCCGCCAGCTTTGCAGTCGGCTGGCTGAACGTGCACGTCGCCGCAAACGGCAGCCCCAGGCAGCCAAACTCCATCGTGTCTGCAAAGCCGGATATCGAAGTCAACGTCAGCGTCGCCACACCATGTTGCTTGCTCTGCATCGTCATCGCCGCGGGCGTCAACACCATCGCAAACTGCGTCGCCGCGCCGCCCGTCACATCTGTCACCTGCGATGTCGAGGTCGCATAGTTGCTGTCGCCGCTATACGTTGCGGTGACATTGTTCGTCCCTGTCTGCACAATCACCGGCAGCGTAGCCACGCCCGTCGCATCCACGGTCGCCGAGCCCAGCACCTGGGTTCCCTCGGTAAACGTGACCGTCCCCGTTGGTGCGGTCGGGCCCGCACCATGCACCACACCAATCAGCAATACCGACTGCGGATTCGTTGGATCATCGCTTACCGCAGTCATCGTCGTTGTGGTCGCCTGCAGATTCACCGTCTCCATCAGGGCTGGCGAAGCTGCTGCGAAGTTGTCTGCATCACCCGCGTAGCTCGCCACGATCGTGTGTGTGCCCTCGCTCAACTGCGTCAACTGCAGCACCGCTTTCCCAGTAGCATTCAACTGCGATGTGCCCAGCAACACAGCTCCATCGCTGAACGTCACCGCACCCGTCGGAACGCCGACACCGGCGTTCGTCACCACCGCAGTCAACGTCAACGGCGTCAGCGTCTGCACCGGGTTCGCGCTCGCCGCCAAAGCCAGCGTCGTCGCCTCCAGCACACTCACCGTCAACGGAGTCGAACTCGCCGGGCTCGCCTTGCTATCGCCCGCATAGTTCGCCACAACCGTATGACTTCCCGGCGTCAGC
Organism: Acidobacteriaceae bacterium; assembly: GCA_903970395.1. GTDB lineage: Bacteria > Acidobacteriota > Terriglobia > Terriglobales > Acidobacteriaceae > Granulicella. The sequence goes on along the minus strand of CAJCIM010000158.1, from coordinate 3,546 downwards.
GACGAAGTCGTCAGCGTCGCCGCGCCACTCGCGTTCAACAGCGCAGTCCCCAGCGCGTTGCCATCCACGCTGAAGCTCACGCTGCCGGTCGCAACACTGCCATTACTCGTGATGCTAGCCGTAAGGCTCAGCGGCTTGCCGTATGTCGCCGGATTCGCGCTCGAGACCAGAGTCATCTGCGTGCTCGCGCTCTGCACCGTCTGGATCAGAGAACCCGTCGACGCATAGTAGTTGTTGTCCCCGGCATAGCTCACCGCAATCGTGTGCGAACCCACCGCGAGCGTCGCCGTCTGCACACTCTCCGACCCCGTCGCATCCAGTGTCACCGTGCCCAACAACGCCGCACCGTCGCTGAACGTCACCTGCCCTGTTGGAACCACCTTTCCAGAGCCCGCAACCTTCGCAGTGAACACCACATTGTTCCCCGACACAGACGGGTTCACACTCGATCCCACCGTCACCGTCGACGCCTGCACAATCAGCTCCGTCAACGCCGCCACATTCGAAGCCGCATGGTTCGCATCGCCGCCATACGTCGCCGTAATCGCATGGGAACCCACCGTCAACGCCGTCGTCGTATACGTTGCAACACCAGACGCATTCACCGGCACAGTCGCCACCACCGCTCCGCCGTCGCTAAACGTAATCGTCCCAGAGGCATTCGGACTCACGCTGCTCACCGTCGCCGAAAACGTCACGCTCTGCCCTTGCGTCTGCGGGTTCGCGCTCGCCGTCAACGTGACTGTCGAAGCTCCCTGCTGCACCACCACTACGGCAATCCCCGATGTCACCGCGGCATTATCCGCATCACCCGAGTAGCTCGCCACCAGCTGATGCGAACCCACCGCCAGCCCAAGCCCCGCAAACGTCCCCGTCCCCGCACCTGTCACGGCCTGACTGGCAATCGCCTTTCCGCCATCCAACAGTGTTATCGTCCCCGTCGGCGCAACGCCATTCGATCCCAACGTTGCGCTCACGCTGATCGTCAGCCCGGCATTCACCGGTGCACCAGGTGCGGCGATCGTCAGGGTCGTCGTGGCCAGTGAAACCGTCTGCTGCACTACCGCCGACGTGCTCGTCGTATAGTTGCCGTCACCGCCATATACAGCGGTTAGCAAGTGCGTACCCACACTCAGCGTGCTGCTCGTGAAGGTCGCAGTCCCCGTTGCACTCAACGTCACAGCACCCACAGTCGTAGCGCCATCCTGAATCTTCACGGTTCCCGTCGGCACGCCCGTCGCGCTCTGCACCCTTACCGACAAATTCACTGGTTCTCCCGCAAGCGTACTCGTCGCCGCCGAACTCAACACCGTCGTCGTCGCAGTCACCTTCACCACCACCTGCAACGGGCTCGACGCGCTAGAGTTGTAGTTCACATTGCCCGCATACGTGGCCACAATCGCGTGCGTCGCGACGCTCAGCGTATTCAGACTCAACACTGCATTGCCGTTCGCATCGATAGCCACCACGCCCAAAGTGTTCGCGCCATCGCTGAACGTCACGCTTCCAGTGAGCGCGCCGCCACTCGTGCTCGCAGCCGTCACATGCGACGTCAGCTGCAGCGTGGCGCCTGCACTCGCCGGATTGCTGCTGGCAACCACAGTTGTCGTCGTCGCAATCTGCTGCACCGTCTCACTCAACGCGGCCGACTGGCTCCCCTGGTCGTTCGTGTCTCCGCCATACACTGCCACAATCGCATGCGCACCCGGAGTCAACGTGTTCAACGTCAGCATCGCCTGGCCACTTGAGTTAACCGCCACAGCGCCCAACAACGTCGTCCCGTCGTAAAACTGCACCGTCCCGGTCGGCACCTGCGCACTACCGTTGCCGACCACCGCAGTCCATATCACCGATGTACCCACGCTCACATTGCCACTGCTCGAAGACAACAGCGTCGTCGTCGGCGTCGGGTTGATCACCTCCGCGACCAGGTTGCTGGTCGACGTCAGGTTGTTCGCATCACCGGACGACACGCCGTACACCCCGTGCGTGCCGACTCCGAGCGAACTCGTCATCAACGTTGCAACTCCGTTGGAGATCGGCACACTCCCCAGTACCGTGCTGCCGTCATGAAACACCATCGACCCTCCCACCGGCAGCGCGCCAATAGGCAATGTCGCATTGGCAGTGATCGTCACCGTCGCACCAACCGTCGCCGGGTTCGGCGTCGCCGTAATCACGAAGCTCGGCAGCTGCTTCACCACCTGCACCAGCACTGGAGACGTGGACGCAGCATCCTCGGCGTCACCCGAATACTTCGCGCTAATGTTGTGACTGCCCACCGCAAGCGATGGCGCGGCACACGTCGCACCAAGCCCCGTCAGCGTCACATTGCATAACTGCGTCGTGCCATCGAAGAACGTAATCGTCCCGGTCAGCGTCGTGCTTCCGCTCACTGTCGCGGTAAACGTGACCGTGCTGCTGACCGCACTCGGGTTCACGTCGGCAGTCAGCGCCACCGTCGTCGGGTTCACGCTCAGCACCTGCCCACTCAGGTTGATCACAGGCGCGATACTCGTCGGCGTCGCCTGCCCGCTGTTGTCCACCGTAATCGTGCCTATCACCGGATCGCCCACTACCGTCGGCGCAAACGACGCTCCAATCACGCAGTCCAGCCCCGACGAAAGCGTCGCGTTCACTGCACATGTCGTCGCCACGTCCAGCGCTGCATTGTTGAGTGGCAGCTGCGTCACCGTCAGCGTCGCGTTGCCGTCATTCGCTAACGACACCAGCTGCGGGCCCGACACCTTACTCACGCGCATCACTGGATACTGCAGCAATACACTGTTCGCGCTGATCTCGCGAATACGGTTATGGAACAGGTCCGCGACAAACAAGTCGCCCGCGCTGTCGAAGCTCAGCGCATACGGCCCGTACAGCGACGCAACATTCGCCTGCCCGCCGTCTCCTGCAAACTCCTCACTATCGATCCCCGCAATTGTGTTGATCGTCCCCGTCGTCACATATACCTTGCGCACGCGGTTGTTGCCGGAGTCCGCAATGTACAAATTCCCCGCCGGGTCCAGCGCCACCGCCGCCGGAGCCTTCAGCATCGCCGCCGTCGCCGCACTCTGGTCGCCCGCAAACCCAGCAGTACCTGTACCCGCAACCGTCGTAATCGTGCCTCTCGCATCCACCTTCCGCACCACGTTGTTGCTCAGGTCCGCAATGTACAGCGCGCCATCCAGCCCCACAGCCAGGCCCCACGGCTGATTCAGCTGCGCCGTCTTCGCAGCAAGGCCGTCGCCGTTATACCCCGCAACCCCCGTACCCGCAATCGTCACAATCGTGCCGTTCTGCAGCACCTCGCGCACTACGTTGTTGCCCGTGTCGGAGACATACATGTTCCCCGCCGCATCCAACACCACGGCCTCAGGAAACGACAGCATCGCTGCCGTCGCCGCACCGCCATCGCCCTTGTACCCTTGTACGCCGCCCTGCCCTACAACGGTCGTAATCACGCCGGTCACCGCATCAATCCGCCGCACCACCTGGTTGCCGGTATCGGCAAAGTACAGGTTTCCCGCACCATCCATCGTGATCCCC
>CAJCIM010000157.1 GCA_903970395.1 Acidobacteriaceae bacterium | reverse complement strand
GCAGAGTCGGCGTGCGGATTCCGCTGTCGACGGTGGAGGGTGACACCTGTGGTGTACCGCTCGTCGGATTCGCGACGCTGGTACTCGAGTACGAGAACACCGTGTTGAACGGCGCGGCCTGATCGAGGCGGTAGTCCAGTGCGTCGAGCAGCGAGTGATGCAGCCCGGCGCCTGCCGTTACGCTTGTGCGTCCATTGCCGAAGACGTTCCATGCAATCCCTAGTCGCGGCTCCGGTAGAAACAGTGCGTGGTTGTTGGTGATCGCGTTCCGCTGCACGCTGGGCGTGGAACTGATAACGCCGTTCGTGAAGGTGTACACACCGGCACGGCCCTGCGATTCGCTCCAGCCCGTCGAGCTCTCGCTGCGGAAGCCGGCGCGTACTTCAAGCCGCGGCGTGATGCGGTAGGTGTCTTCGAGGAAGGCATCGACGAACAGCGTGCGCCATCCCAGCTCGGTCGTCTGTGGCGCATACGTGAAGGTCTTGATGGTGCCTGTGAGGAAGTAGCTCAACGAAGCGAACGACGCCTGTCCGTACTGGTCCTGTGCCAGGTTGTCGTTCGACTGCAACCGCTGTACCCACACGCCGCCCTGGATTGTGTGCTTGCCGACGGTGTAGTACGCATGATCGTCGAAGGTGAACAGATTGCGTGTGATGGCGTTGTTCGCCCCCACATTCGCGCCCGCCGTTGTAATGGAAGACGCGCCGTTCGATGCAGTAGAGCCCGCGATGACGACAGCATAGGTCGGCACGCCTGCCCGCACACTCGGCGTCAGCGCTTGCTGTGCCGCTGGCACATAGCCGTTGAAGTAGTAGCTCGCGCGTGAGTATCCGAAGCGCGCGACGTTTACCACCTTGGCGAAGATGTGCTGTTCCTGCGCGCTCAGCACCTGCTCGCGCAGGCTCTCGTTGTCGTAGGAGTATGGGTCGGCCGACGGCGAGGTTGCTGTTGAATCGTCCACCGTGTAAACGGCGAAGAAGTTGTCGCTGGGGCTGATCGTCTGATCGAAACGCGTCGTGCCAAAGTCTTCACGGATGTGCTGCGGGGCGGTGCCAATCCACTTGGCAATACCGGTAGGGAATCCAGTGTTGGGGTCATAGACCTCCGGGCCGTTCTGCACGGGCCAGAGGTTGAGAAGCTGTGCAGAAATTGGATTGACAGTGGTTGGTGTTTCTACACCCTTTGAGTTCGGAAGCAACCCCTGCCGCGCATTGTTGTCCGGCACCAGAGTCAAGAGCGACTCGCCCAGGTTCTGCCGATAGCCTTCGTAGTTGCCGAACAGGAAGGTCTTGTCCTTCCGCAGCGGTCCACCCAGTGCTGCGCCGAAGTTGTTGCGCTGGAACTCCGGGATGCGTGCGCCGTCGAAGTAGTTGCGCGCGTCGAAGAAGCTGTTGCGCGCAAACTCGTAGACATCGCCATGCAAGCGGTTGGTGCCGCTGGTCGTCACGATCGAGATCTGCGCGCCATCGCGCTTGCCGTATGCAGCAGAGTAGGTATCGCTCACCACGTTGAACTCGTGGATGCCGTCGATGCCCAGAAGTTGTCCAGAGGTCCCGCCTGGCGTGACGTTGATCAGCGATGCGCCGGTGTACTCAACGCCGTTCAGTAGAAACAGGTTGTCCTGCGGCCTGCGCCCCGACACTGAAAACATGCTGCCGACGGAAGAGTTCGACGTTCCCGTGCCGCCTGAACGCTGGTTTGTCGCGTTCACTGTACCGGGGTTCAGAGTGATTAGCTGATCATAGCTGCGTCCGTTCAGCGGCAGCTCCTTCACCTGCCTCGAGTTCACCAGGCCGGCCGTCTGCTCTGTAGTGGTGTTCACGCTGGACTGCGTCTCTTCTACCGTCACCGACGCCGATCCCGCGACTCTCAGCGGCAGCGTCAGCTCCAGCGTCTGCCCGATCGTCAGAGTTACACCCGTGTTCTTGTACTCGGCGAACCCCGGTGCATCGGCCTCAACGGTGTAGTTGCCCACTGGCTCCGACGGCGCGGAGAACGCACCATCGTTGTTGGTCGTCAGGTTGCGGACGGCGCCGGTGTCGTCATTGCGCACCTGCACATGCGCGGCGGAGATCACGGCGCCGGTGGGGTCGGTAACGCGTCCTGAGATTGTGCCGCCTACCACTTGGCCTTGTCCTGTCGCGGACATCAGCACTGCAAATGCGGCGAGTCCGATCTTGTTTACGGTCTTCAAAGTCTTCTCCTGGTGAAGGCAGTTCGCCGGGTCGGGCGGCATATGTTTTGTGAGAGGAAGGCGGTAACACCATGAGCGCAATAAAAAACCCACGCGCCTGGCCGGCTTATGCGTGGGTTCGAATGCTCTGGGTTATCTCTTCAGTGCTGAAACATCTTCAGTTCCGAAGCGTCATCGCGAGCCTTACACCGACGCAGCCGTCATCGCATTGCGACAAGCGCAACAGCGGCAGCAGGCGGTCTGGGTAAAGGTCATCACGGTTCTCATGAATCTAGCGGCAATGCGCCCGGACGTCAACTACCCTTTTCGGTATCATTGACAAACCTTTCCGCCTACGCCATTCTTTTATAGATGATTATGCACTGCACCCCCGCTTGTCTCACCTGCTGCAGCTGTTGCTGTCAGGCGTGTCCCTGTGGGGTGCACGTGTTGTCGATAGGCTTCTAAGCCAGTCCAGCACGCAATGAACAAGCACCCACTCCAGACAGCGAGTGGGTTTTCTTTTTCTCCTCGCCGCATATCTTCACAAGGAATCAGTGAATCGCATGAGCGCCTCGACCGTCCCCGAGCCACATCTACACAACTCAGCCATCACCCCTGTGCGCCTCTCGCACCTCAGGCTGTTGGAGGCCGAGAGCCTGCACATCTTCCGCGAGGTCGCGGCCGAGTTCCAGAAGCCGGTCATGCTCTACTCCATCGGCAAGGATTCGTCGGTGATGCTGCGGCTCGCGCAGAAGGCGTTTTTTCCCGCGCCGATCCCGTTCCCGCTGCTGCACATCGACACCGGCTACAAGTTCCACGAGATGCTCACCTTCCGCGACAACCTGGCGCGCGAGCTTGATCTCGACCTCCGCATCTGGCGCAACGAGAACGCCATTGCCGACGGCACAAACCCTGTAGCTCTCGGCACGCAGCGCTGCTGCGCTCTGCTCAAGACGCAGGCACTGCTCGACGGCCTGCGCGACGGCGGCTACGACGCGGCCTTCGGTGGTGCGCGCCGCGACGAAGAAAAGTCTCGCGCGAAGGAGCGTATCTTCAGCTTCCGCGACAAGGCGGGCCAGTGGGGCCCCAAGAACCAGCGCCCTGAGGTCTGGAACCTCTACAACGCGCGCATCTCACCCGGCGAAAGCATCCGCGTATTCCCGCTCAGCAACTGGACCGAGCTTGATATCTGGCACTACATCCTGCTGGAGAACATCCCCATCGTGCCGCTCTACTATGCGAAGCCGCGCCGCATGATCGTTCGCGGCGACGCGCTTGTCCCGGTGGAGCAGGCGTTCGTGAAGAGCCTGCCCGGCGAAGAGCAGTGGGTCAACTCGCGGCTGCGTTCGCTGGGGTGCAGCCCCTGCACCGGTGCCATCCGTTCCGACGCCGACACTATCCCTAAGATCATTGCGGAGCTGGTCGGCTTCCGCACCTCCGAGCGCGCCAATCGCGTCATCGACCATGACACCGACGGCTCAATGGAGATTAAGAAACGCGAGGGCTACTTCTAAATGTCAGTTGACGGATCAGTCCTCGAACCCGAAACGAATACCTTCGCTATCGAAGAGTTTCTCGCCGCTGAAGAGGCGAAGGACCTGCTGCGCTTCTCTACTGCGGGTTCGGTGGACGACGGCAAGTCCACGCTAATTGGCCGCCTGCTCTACGATTCGCGCAATGTATACGAGGACCAGGTGCGCGCCGTGACCGGCAAGCAGATCGGCACCACGCGAGCAACGATCGACTTCGCTCTGCTGACCGACGGGCTGCGCGCTGAACGCGAGCAGGGCATCACCATCGACGTCGCCTATCGCTACTTCGCCACGCAACGTCGCAAGTTCATCATCGCGGACACACCCGGCCACGAGCAGTACACGCGCAACATGGCGACAGGGGCATCGACGGCCGATCTTGCCATCATCCTCATCGACGCGCGCAAGGGCATCCTCACGCAATCGCGCCGCCATGCGTATATTGCCTCGCTGCTAGGCATTCGACACCTCGTGGCGGCGGTCAACAAGATGGACCTCGTCGATTTTTCCGAGGAAGTCTACCGCACCATCGAGCGTGACTTCGCCGCGCTTGTAAAGCAGTACGGCAACGCATCGCTCACGACAATCCCAGTTAGTGCGCTCGACGGCGACAACGTCGTCGAACGCAGCACGCGCACTCCGTGGTATTCCGGTCCGTCGCTGCTCGAGCACCTTGAGCAGGTGCCTGTATGGACGGACGTCGCGCTGCAGCCCTTCCGTATGGCTGTGCAACGAGTGATCCGTCCGAACCAGCACTACCGCGGTTTCGCTGGACAGATTGCATCAGGCACACTGCGTACCGGCGATACGGTTGTAGCGTTGCCTTCAGGACGCACCAGCCGCGTCTCCGCTATTACTACCTTCGACGGCGACCTTGCTGAAGCGAACGCACCACTCTCCATAGCCTTCACGCTAGAAGACGAGCTCGACATCAGCCGTGGCGACATCATCGCCGCGCCTGGCTCACAGCCGCGACAGGCCACATCGCTAGAGGCCTCGCTCGTCTGGTTCGACGTGAATAAGCTCGAAACGCATCATCCGTATCTGCTCAAGCACGGCTCGGCGACTGTGCCCGCGCGCGTCACCCGCGTGCAGCACCGCACGAACATCCATACGCTTGCTGAAGAGGCTGTCCATGCGCTTGGCATGAACGATGTCGGCACCGTCGAGATCGAACTTACGCGCCCGCTCTTCTTCGATCCGTACATGCAGAACCGTTCTACCGGCAGCTTCATCCTCATCGACCCGCACACCAACGCGACGCTCGCCGCAGGCATGATTCGCCGCGGCCTTGAGACAGTGCAGGGAAGTGCGCCCACGCACGCACCGGCGCTTGTTGTCTTCACAGCCGCATCCACGCTGCCAATCGCTGAGGTCGAACACCAGCTCCTTGAGCAGGGTGCGCTCGTTGTCCGTACCGCAGTGCTCGTAGAAAAAACACTTCGTGCACTGCTCGCGCTCGGGCTCATCGTTCTCGTCGAAGGCGATGTCTCCGCACAGACACTTGCAGCTCTCGCGGAGTTCACTACTATCGGTGCCCAGGACTTCGCGACGACCGAGGCTATCGTCGAGTGCAGTCTGCGGAGGCTCGCATGACGGAGACGTTGCCAGCACTTACCACTGCCGAGAGAGCCGCCGCTGTCGAGCGACTCGTCGCAGCGGAGATTGCCGCAGCGACTGTCCCGGTTGCGCTTACGAACAGCTTTCAGGCAGAAGATATGGTGCTGCTGCACATCGTGCGTCGGCACCTGCCCAACGTTCCAGTGCTCTTTCTCGACACCGGTTATCACTTCGCAGAGGTCCTCGAATACCGCGACCGCATGGCGCACGAGTGGCAGATGAATCTGTACAACATTGTGCCGCAGATCACCGTCTCGCAACAGGAGTCGCAGTTCGGCATCCTTAACCAGACCGATCCCACGCACTGCTGCGGACTGCGCAAGGTGCAGCCACTCTTTGCTGCGCTCGAAGACTACGGGGTCTGGTTCACCGGCCTGCGCCGCGAGCAGGCAAAGAGCCGCGCCGCGCTAAAAGAGATCGACGACTTCGCACTACCCAGCGGGCGCACCATTCGCAAGCTATCGCCGCTTACAGAGTGGTCCGCGAAGGACATCTGGACCTACGCGGCTCAACACGAGATACCTCTGCTGACGCTCTACGATCAAGGCTACACCAGCATCGGCTGCGAGCCCTGCACAACACTTCCGCTCGATCCCAACGACCCACGCTCGGGCCGCTGGGGCGGACAGAAACTTGAGTGCGGCATCCATCTGCCCACCGCGAACCACTAGGCGACCACTATGGACTACATCATCGGATTCCTCATCGCCGTCGTCATCGCGCTCACAGGCGTCGGTGCGGGCGTGATCACAGCGCCATTGCTAATCCTCTTCCTGCATGTCCCGCTGGAGATCGCGGTCTCGACGGCGCTCGCGTACTCCGCGATTGTGAAGCTGATCGTCGTTCCGGTGCAGGTGGTGCGCCGCCAGGTCAACTACCGTGTCCTCGGCTGGATGCTTCTCGGCGGCCTACCGGGCGTCATCATCGGCTCCATCCTGTTCAAGCATGTCGCAGCGCATGGGCCACGCACCGCGCTTTACTTTGCTCTCGGCGCTATCATCATATTCACTTCAGGTTGGCACATCTACCGGCACTTCCGCCCTGCAGGCATCGCACGGCCGAACAAGGACCGCTCGAAACTTATCGGCCTCATCATGATGCCGATTGGCGCGGAGGTAGGCTTCTCCTCATCGGGCGCGGGCGCGCTCGGCACGGTCGCGTTGCTCGGCATGACGAACCTCACCTCGCCGCAGGTCGTCGGCACGGACCTGGCCTTCGGCCTCGTCATCGCGCTCGTAGGCAGCGGAGTGCATATGAGCGGCGGTCAATACGCAACGGCCATCCTCGTCAAGATGGCCATCGGTGGCGTGATCGGCGGCATCCTCGCCTCAGGCTTCGCGCCTAAGATTCCCAACCGGACACTGCGTCTCGCACTCAGCCTGTGGCTTACGGTGATTGGGCTGCAGTTCTGCTACAACGCTGTGGCGAAACCGGAGACCGCGAAGGCAAAGCCCGCGGCGACCAGCACAGTCATCGCGGCCCGCAAGCCTGGCGATGCTTCAGCGAGCCACAACTAACGCTAGTGAATGCCGAAGTTCGCCTGGATCTTCTCCAGCGTCTGTCCCTTTGTCTCCGGGTAGATGAACAGTACGACCAGGAACATCACCGCCATCATCGTCGCGAAGAACACAAACGGCGCAGCGTGTGAATGTGCAGCGATCAGCGGAAATGCCTGCGCGATGATTGCGTTCATCACCCAGTGCGATGACGAACCCAGGCTCTGTCCCTTCGATCGCACGCGCGACGGAAAGACCTCCGAGATATACACCCAGATTACCGCCCCCTGGCTCAGTGCGAAGAACGTGATGAACATCATCAGCAGCCACACCAGCAGTGCCTGGTGGGTGTTCGTGTAGAACACAGCCGCTACGCCGCTCAGCGCTACCACCATGCCGCCTGCGCCAATCATCAGCAGCGTCTTGCGGCCCACTTTGTCGATCAAGCTCATGCCCAGCAGCGTTGCTACGAGGTTCACCAACCCGATCGCTACGCTCTGCAGCGCTGCCGAGGTCGCTCCAAACCCCGCCGAGGCGAAGATCGAGTTCAGGTAGTACAGAATCGCATTGATGCCCGACAGCTGGTTGAACATGCCGACGGTCACCGCCAGAAAGATCGGCAGCAGATACTTGCGCTGGAAGAGTGGTTCGTCGTGCACACCCTCTTCCAGGTGAACCGACGCGATGATCTCCTGCAACTCCTCTTCGGAGTTAGGCGAACCCATCAGCCGCAGCACATCGAGCGCCTCGTCCGTCTGGTTGGTCGTTACCAGCCAGCGCGAGCTGCGAGGAATGCCATAGAGCATCACAAGGAAGAGCAGCGACGGAATGATCGCCACACCGAACTCCCAACGCCACTGATGTTCGCCCAGATGCATCGTTGTGATGATGAAGTTCGACAGATACGCCAGTAGGATGCCGATCACAATATTGATCTGGAACATGCCCACCATGCGGCCGCGATACTTCGCCGGCGCGAGCTCCGCGATGTAAACCGGTCCCAGAACGCTCGAGCCGCCGATGCCCAACCCGCCCACAAAGCGTGAGACCATCAGCACATCCCAGTTCCAGGCGAACGCGCAGCCAATCGACGACAGCAGATACAGCAGCGCCATGATCCGCAGCGCCTCACGGCCGCCGATCTTCTGCCCCAGCACGCCAGAGGTCATCGCGCCGATGATCGTGCCTATCAGCCCAATCGATACCGTCAACCCCAGCGTCGTCGGCGTCAGGTGAAAGATCTGCGTAAGTTGCTGCGTCGTTCCCGCGATCACCGCGGTGTCGAAGCCGAAGAGCAATCCACCCAGCGCTCCGACCATAGCGGCCTTCAATAGATACTTGTTCAAGACGTTCTCCGGTCAATCTTTCGGGTCGAATGCTGTGGGCGATTCAATCATCCGCAGCGAGTCTTTGTCTACGCAGGCGTCGTCAGTCGGTTGGGTGAGATGGGCCTGATCACCCACGCATCGAAACGTTTCGTCGCTCCAACCACGGTAACGGCAATCTCCGGCGCAGTCACTGTGTCATAGTAAAACCGCTTCGTCACGCCAATTTGATGACTCAAAATCACCTCAATCACCGAGCCATCAACGTAGGCATGAATCGCTGGTTCATCGGTCGACCGTAGCACTATCTCCTCTTCGCTGACGTGGAAGCTGTGTGTCTCCGGAGCATAGTGTACCTGCAACAACTCCACGTCATCGCGCCGCATCGTCAGCTGCAGCGGTTTGCCCTTCACGCCCTCGCACAGTACCTCGCCGTTGGCGCGCGGCAGCGTCTTCACCGCTCCCGGCAGGCTAGCCCCGCGCAGCATCGTCACCTGCTCAGCAATCGACATCCGCAGTGTGCCATCGCTGTCCAGCTGCAGCACGCGCGGCAGGCTCATCATGCCGGACCACCCCGCATTGCGCATCGCAGCCTCGTCGCGCCGCTCCTGAATCCAGCCCCACAGAATCCGTCGCCCTTTTGCATCCAGCTGCGTCTTCGGCGCGTAGAACGAGTCCAGGTCCAGCAACCCTGTCTTCTTCGGATGAAACAGCATCGTCGTCTCATCCAACACACCCGACTGCCAGTACACCTTGCCCAGCGTCGAGTAGATCAGCACATGGCCTCCATCCAGCGGAAACAGCTCAGGACACTCCCACATCTCGCCATCGTCGCAGGGGTTCGGGGTCCACTTGCCATTCCACTCCCCGCTGGTTAGCTTGTGCAGATACTCCCATT
>CAJCIM010000156.1 GCA_903970395.1 Acidobacteriaceae bacterium | reverse complement strand
TCCTGTGCGTCCTGCTCGTTGCCTAGCATATGCAACGCCAGGCGTAGCACGGACTGGTCGTAACGCCGGACCAGTGCGTCGAAGGCCGTCCGCTCGCCTGCCTGCGCTTCGCGGATGAGTTCGTCGTCCTCGATTCGCTGTTGGGCCCGTGCCTCCATTTGGGTGGGCGTCAGCTTGCCGCGAGTGCCGGGTTGCGCCGCCGCCTTTGCCATCGCTGGCACTGATTCTACCGCCATACGGAGCAGCGGCCGCGCGACTGTCCCTCCGCGACTCATCCCGGAGACCATACCAAGACTCGTATCCAACGCTTCAGCATTCATGCAATCTGACTCCGGAGTCAGGAATGACAACACCTTAATAGACCGGCATCGCGGTCGAAGGTGAGCATTGATTCCGCGCTTCGATAGACTGAGGAATATGCCGCCCCGCCCCTCCAGCCCCAGCCTCTTTGCCTCAGCTTCTACAGACGGACCCGTCCGAACGGCCGCTCCGACAGGCTGGCTGCACGCCCACTGCGATGGCGGGGCACGCGGCAATCCCGGACCCGCCGGCTACGGTGCCCTGCTCCAGGACGACAACGGCGCAGTCGTTGCCGAACTTTCCGAGTTCCTTGGCCTGCGCACCAACAACTTCGCCGAGTACAGCGGCCTGCTCGGCTGTCTACAGTACGCCCTCGACCACCACCATCCCCGGCTGAAGGTCGTCTCGGACTCCGAGCTGATGGTCAAGCAGATTCAAGGCAAGTACCAGGTCAAGAGCCCCGACCTGAAGTTGCTCTACGAGGAAGCCAAGCGCCGCATCGCCAGGCTCGACGCCTTTGAGATCGCCCACGCCCTCCGCCATAAGAACAAGGACGCCGACCGCCTCGCCAACGAGGCCATGGACCGCGGCTCCGGAAAGCCAGCCGCTGGCCCGCCACCCAGCCGCACGCGTCCCGCCTCTGATGTGTCATCTCGACCGGAGGCGCGCAGCGCCGCAGTGCAGAGACCTGCAGCGCCAGCCCCAGCAGTGCCAAAGGCAGCCCAAATCATGCTCCGCGGCTTCACCCGCGACGGCCAGATCCACCTCCTCGGCGGCGCGCATCTGCCCGACGGCATCTTCGTCAAGATCATTCCCGAGTAATCGTCAAACCCAGAAGCGACTCTCTCCGCCCGCACACGCATCCTAAGCACTTGTATGCACGGGCCAAGATCATCCTTCTCTCTCTTCAGCCTCAATCTTGCGGCAGCCACTCTGCTCGCCCTGCCGCTGCGTGCGCAGGACGCGAACCAGATCGTCCGCGACGCCGTAAACTCCGAGCTGCGCGCCAGCCACTCCGACCAGAGCGTCTGGAAGTACCGTGACGAGGACAATTCGCCCGGCAAACATGCCACCTACAACACCATCGAGACCCCGCAAGGCGAGCTTCGCCGCCTCATCGCGCTCAACGGCCAGAAGCTCTCTCCTCTGGCCGAACAGAAGGAAGTCGCACGCATCCAGCACTTCCTCAACGACCCCGGCGAGCAGGCCAAACAGCGCCGCGACGGCGAGCACGACGGCGCCCAGGCCGAGCGCTTCACCCGCATGCTGCCCGAAGCCTTCATTTGGACCGTCGTCAGCCAGACGCCCGAGAAGACCACGCTCCACTACGAACCCAACCCCAGCTTCACCCCGCCCAGCATCGAGGCCCGCGTCCTCGCCGTCATGGCCGGCGAGATGGTCATCGACCGCAACGGCGACCGCATCCAGTCCCTCAGCGGCCACCTTACGCGCGACGTCCTCATCGGCTTCGGCATCTTCGGCCATATGAACGCTGGCGGAACCTTCTCCGTGGAGCGCCGCCCTGTCGCCCCCGGCCATTGGGAGATCACCGAGAATCACGTCCATATCAACGGACGCGCCCTGCTCTTCAAGAGCATCGGCCAGAACGACGACGAGGTAAAAACCGGCTGGGAGCCCTCGCCGGATAAGACCCTGGCGGAAGCCGCCCGGGATCTTGGCGTGACCGCATCCCGCTGATCGCCACCGCTGCCCCGATTCTGAGGCAAGCACGACTTCTCTGCCTTTTCTTGCACCATTTCGCATCCCAAGGCCTCGCATGGCAATCTAAGAGCACAGTGAAGATGACGACTGCCAAATGGAACCTGCTGGGCCTCGCGGCGACGGCGCTGCTGACTGGCTCCGGCGTCGCGCAGAACACCGGCCAGAACCTGCCCTCTGCGCCCAGCGCCGTGCGCAACGCGGAGCAGAGCTCGCTGCAGGACGAGGCGCTCGGCAAACCTGCCGGCAATGGCTTTCGTCTCAACCTCGCCACGCAGCCCATCGGCAACGGCCTCACCATGGAGCTGCCCAAGGACGGGCCGCTCAACCTCTCGCTTGACGACGCCGTATCGCTCGCGCTCGAACGCAACATTCGACTCAAGTACGATCGCGCGAACGAGACCTACGTACGCGGCCTCACCCTCGGCGTCATCAACGCCCTCATCCCCAACATGACGGTGAGCGCAAAGAGCAACACGCAGGAGGTCGACCTCGCAGCCCTCGGCTTCAAGCCTGCGCTCTTCGCCAAGTTCGCCAGCACCGGCCTCATTCCCGCCGGTTTCACTGTGCCCTCTATCGTCAAGGTGAACACCACGCAGGCCAGCTTCAGTGCCAGTCAGGTGCTCTTCAACCTCACCGACTTCGAACTTTACCGCGGCACAACCAACGAGACCAACGTCGTCGATCTGCAGACCCTCACTGATCGCGGCGATGTCATCCTTACCGTCGGTTCGCTCTACCTGCAGATCCTTGGAGACGAAGCCAACGTCGCCAACACAGCCGCGCAGGAACGCTCCGCGAAGACCCTCTACGACCAAGCCGTCGCACGCCACGACGCAGGCGTCGGCGTCCGACTCGACGTCCTCCGCTCGCAGGTCGACTATCAGCAGCGCCAGCAAGACCACCTATCCGCGATAAACATCCTCGCCAAGGACAAGATTCAGCTCGCCCGCGTCCTCGGCATCCCTGCTAACCAGGCCATCGAGCTTACCGACAAGGCGCCCTTCCAGGAGCTCGCCGCGCAAGATCTCGCCACGGCAAAACAGACCGCCTATGCGCACCGCAAGGACTATCTGAGCCTGCTCGAACAGAACAAGCTCAACCACCACATCGCCCGCGCAGTGCGGTATCAGCGCCTGCCCACGCTGCTCTTCAACGGCAACTACGGCGTCATCGGCATCACGAATGGCAGCTATCACGGTGACTTCATGGCCGAAGGCAGCCTGACCTTCCCCATCTTCAATGAGGCCAACCAGCGCGGCCAGCAGGAAGTAGCAGACGCACAGCTCACCGCGGTCCTGCAGCAGGAGCGCAGCCTTCGCGACACCATCGACGCGCAGATCCGCTCGTCGATGCTCGATGTCCAAGCCGCTGATGAGCTCGTAAAGGTCGCCCAGAGCAACGTCCAGCTCGCGCAACAGGAGCTCTCCGACGAGCAGGACCGCTTCAAAGCCGGTGTGGACGACAGCCTCCCTGTCGTCGACGCCGAAGCCGACGTCGCCAGCGCTCAGGCGCAGCTTGTGCAGTCGCTCTACCAGTACAACGTCGCCAAGCTGCAGCTAGCTCGCAATACCGGCGTGGTCGAAACCCGCTACCGCGCCTACCTCGGCGACTGATCCAATAACATTCAGGCAAGCCGCGCTGCGAGTTTCACACCTTCGTCAGCGTATCGCACGAGTTCTCGCGTAGCATCGAAGCAGTCGCCAGTGTGACCGTCGAGTGCGATAACTTCGTCTATGCTGACCTCCTCCAAATCTCTACACACCTCTCTTCGCTCAAGCACCACCCTTCGCTTTAGCACGCTGCTGATCGCGGCCATCGCACTAACAGGCGTCGCGGCACCGGCACAGACCCTCGCCCGTCCCGGCTGGGCCGGCTCCGGCATGATGTCCGAAACCTGGTGGCGCAACGCCGCCATCTACCGCATCGACGTCCGCGCCTATCAGGACTCCAACGGCGACGGTCAGGGCGACCTCCGTGGCATCGCCAGCCGCATGGACTACCTCCAGAAACTCGGCGTCGACGCCGTCGTGCTCGACAACCTCGGCGACCCCAACGAGTCCGACGCTGGCTTTGCCGAGGTCCTGCGCGCAGCTCTGCCACGCCATATCCACGTCCTCGTCACTCTGCAGGAAACGCTCAACGACAGCGACGACGATGTCGCCGCGCGGGCGCGCCTCTGGCTCACCCGCGGCGCCGCCGGCATCTACCTGCGCAGCACGCGCACGCCGGAAGAGGTCGCACCACTGCTGCATCTGCTGCGCACACTCACCGACAGCTTTCCCGGCAACCGCGTCCTGCTCTCCGAAGCTGCAAATGATCCCGACACCACGTCAGCATCCTCTCCAGTGGCTCCCTCAGCGACCGCAGCTGGTCGCGTCCACAATATCGATCTAGACAACCCGGCGTCGCGGCAAGCGCCCACTCCACCTCCGGTTCGCGACCATACCTCTCGCGCCTCCAGCTACCTCTCAGGCGCGCAACTCACCAGCGTGCCGCTCGAGCTCACCAACGCCACGGCCAAGACCATCCGCATCGCGCTCAACAGCTTCAACGGCAGCTCTGCCACAACGCCACTCTTCCTCAGTGAAGAGATGTTCTCCACCAGGGAGATCCTCGCGCCCGCCAATCTCGCCGCACTCGACGGCCGCCGCCGCGCCTTCGCTCTCATCCTCTTCGGCTCACGCGGCGCAGCAGCCATGCGTTACGGACAGGAGATCGGCATGTTGCCCGTCGAAACCAGCTCCACCGACGCGCCTGTTATGCAGTGGACGCCCACCAACGTCACCGCCGCACCGAAACCTGTAGCCGAAGCCGCACCCGCGCCGCCACCAACGCCCATCCCCACGCGCAGCGACGTCTACGGCGCCTTCAAGCCCTACGTTCCCGGACCTAAGCCAATCGTCCTCCCCAAACCGGTCGACGAACAGGGCGCGTCAACCTCAGCCGCAGCCATGACCGCTACACCAATCGACCCGGACACATTGCCCGGCTTCACCAGCGGCAGCCTGCCTCAACCCCTGCCCACTGACGCCGCAAAGCTCAACGTCGCCACAGAAGACACCGACCCCAACTCGCTACTCAACCTCTACCGTCGCCTCATCGAGCTGCACCACGACAACCCCACCCTGCGCAACGGCCAGGAGATCCTCCTCGACTACGACAGCCTCGGCGCCGTCGTCTGGATTCGACAGCCTATCGTCGGTTCTTCTCGCTCCACCGCCATCATCGCAGTCTGCAACCTCTCCGGCGCGCCGCTGCATCTCTCGCTCGATCAGGAGCTCAAGCAGCACCACATCCAGACCGGCACGCTGCGCAACCTGCTCTCCAACATCGCCACGCCGCTCTCCGTGCAGAACACCGGCAACCTCACCCTGCCCGCCTACGGCGTCTTCCTCGGCGAGCTCTACCACTAAGAGAACCGCCTACCCCACCACCCGCGTCCGCGCCTCCGACGCCGTCGGCTGCTGGCTCGTCCCCACAAGCGTGCTCGGATACTCCGCCACCACCCGAGCAAACACCGCGTCCCACGAGCACTGCAGCGCATGCCGCCGCGACGCATCCCGCATTGCCATCAGCCGATCGCGCGACTCCACAACCTCTGCAATCGCCGCCGCAAAATCCTCGTCCTCCGCAACACGCCCCGTCGCGCCGTCATGCACAATCGTCGCCGGGCCGCCATTCGGAGTCACCACCGCAGGCACACCGCTCGCCAGCGCCTCCAGCACCACATTGCCAAACGTATCCGTATGAGACGGAAACACAAACGCATCCATGTTCGCGTAGACCTCTGCAAGCGCCTCGCCGCGCAGCACGCCGGCCATCGTCACATCCTTCAACCCCGCGCGCAGCATCGCGTCCTCTGACCCATGCCCCACGATCACCCACTTCGCCGCGATTCCCCGCGCACGCAGAGCAGCATCCACCTTCGGCAGCAGCGCAACATTCTTCTCCACCGACAACCTGCCCACAAACCCCAGCACGATCTCGCGATCATCCACCGCTCGCGTTCGCCGCGACGGAGAAAACATCTCCGTGTCCACTCCACGCTGCATCAGGTGGCAAGGCCTGCCCGTCTGCTTCTCCAGCAGCGCACATAGCTGCGGATTCGGGGCATACAGCACCTTCGCCAGCCGGTAAAACCAGCTCGTCGCATCCAGAGTCCAGCCTTCAACTCCCCGCTCCACTTTCGCACCCAGCGACGGTCGCAGACGCCCCGTCAGCCACGTCATCCGCCGCGCCGCATACTCGTGCACATTCGTATGCCAGCTCGCCACCAGCGGCACCTTCAGCTTCCAGGCAAAGTACGCGCCAAAGATCCCCAACTCGCTCGGCCCCGTAATGTGGATCACCTCAGGCCGAAAAGTCCTCACCGTCTCCGAGATCGTATTCGAGTACCGGAAGAACAGCGGATCGAAGTAGAGATCGCGCTCCAGCTGCACCGCCAGCGGCGACCGCCCCAGCTCCAGCGCGCGCACCGACCCCTCCGGCTTACACAGCCGCGTCTTCTTCCCCGCGCGCACACACAGCATCGGAATCCCATGGCCGCGTGCGAACTCCACGAAGTTGCGGCTGGTGTGCGCCACCCCGTTCACCTCGTGAAAGCTGTCGGGGAAGTAAGCCACCCTGGGGTACTGGGTCGTCGTAGGTGTGCGGCTGTCGGAGATAGAATCCTCGATCATGCGCTATGATGCTACCGCGTCGGCATGTCCTCATACCCTACAGCCGTTTGAATTTCACGTGTCTACTGTGGAAACCACCTTGATTCTCACACCCGTTTCATATCGCGGGCTTAGGCTCTCCGCATGACTGGGCTCGAAGACATGCGCACCGAACCGTTGGGCTCTGCGCTTGCAGACATCCTTCGCCGTCCCATCACCAACCTGCTCGGCGTCTGGAACTGGAAAGCTGCCTCGATCAGCGTCCTCATCCGCGCCACCGTCTTCTTCACCACCAACCTGCGCTCCGGCAGAGGCTCCGCCCTTCGTGCCAGCCTTGTCGAAGCCGCCTTCGCCATCTTCGCCGCCGGCCTGCTCGCCGCAGTCACTCAGCGAGTGCGCCACGCCCAACCAGTCTGGGCCACGGCCCTCTTCGTCTGGCTCGGCGTACCTGCCATCCTGCTCTGCATCCAGACCACGGTTCACACCCTTGGCGGAACACCCCACCTGCGCACCGGCCTCATCATCAGCTTTTGCATGGCAGCCTTCGGCTCAGGATTCAACTGGTACGCCCAGCGTCGCGGCGTCCTCGTCACCGGCCCCGACTCCCCCGGCGGCGACTTGCAGGCCCTCCCCGGCATCCTCCGCGACTTCCTCCTCGCCGCCCCCCGAGCCCTCTTCAGCCGCACCACACCCTGAGCGTCCACTTTTCAAGAGGCGCTGCCGCACCAAACAACTCTGCGTCCCGTCCCTCACTGGCGAGAAGCCTTCTCCGTACTAACTCTCAGGGGAAAATATCGCTTTAAAATGGACGTACTGCCGAGAGCGATCGCGCAGGGTGACTTTTACAGAGACACCTCGTCCATTCCTAGTAACTGAATATTTAAGAACACAGCACGCTCGCACAGCCGAGATTCGTTGGGTGCCACGATGTCCAAATTTACTCTTTCATTCGCGAAACAAGAACACGCTCTGAGCCGGTCCGCGATCAGGCTGCTTTGTTGTGCGTCGCTCATGGCAACAACGAATCTTACGCTGGGATTCGCACAATCTACCACCGTCGCCGAGCACCCGTACATGGGCTGGAGCAGTTTCAGCTCACAGACTCAATCCAGTAGTTTCCTGAACCAAACCAATATCGAAGCTCAATCCGACGCGCTGAGTTCTTCGATCCTTCAGGAACACGGCTTCACCTATATCAATATCGACGACGGATGGCAGAAGGGCTACGACTCCAGTGGAAGACCCACTCCAGATCCCACCTTATTCCCGGACATCTCGGGACTGATCTCTCATATTCATCAGAATGGGCAGAAGGCCGGAATCTACTGGCGTACCGGTATCGCCCGTGAAGTTGTACAAGCGAATCCTCTCATCTCAGGAAGCACCCGTTACGTCCAAAACATCCTCGCTGTCCCCAACGCTCCAGGAAACGCCTTTGCGGCGTCAGACTCGACAGCCTCTCTTTCAAACTTCAAGATTGACTTCAGTACATCAGCAGCGCAACTGTACGTTGAGTCGATCGTGAACCTATTCGCCTCCTGGGGAGTGGACTACATACGGCTCGACGGCGTCGCGCCGGGCGCGGGCGTGCTCACCGTTGACAACCAGCAGGAGGTTCAAGCCTGGGCTGAAGCGATCAGCAAAGCAGGACGCCCCATGTGGCTTACCGTGTCAACGGGGGTTGAGCTGAGCGACTTCAGCACGTGGGGAAGCTATACGAATGCCCGTCGCATTGGATCTGCGATCGAATGCAAAGGCTCTTGCAGCACCCTCACCGATTGGCCTCTGACTTCAGAGCGTTGGTTTGATCTGATAGGGTGGCAGACTTTCACCAGCTTTCAAACGGGATGGAACGATCTTGGGCCCCTCGAAATAGGAAACCCCACGTCTGTCGGCTTATCACGTGTTGAGCAACAGTCGGCACTCACTCTATGGGCGATGGCAAACTCGCCCTTATATCTTGGTGGCGACATAAGCGCCCTCGATACCGATAGTACGAGCCTTCTGACGAACGATGAGGTCCTTGCCGTGGATCAGTCGGGGGAACCTGCAACACAACTGGCCGGCGGCCTCACGCCTGTATGGGCCAGTGACCTTGGCAATGGAACGTTCTATATCGCTCTCTTCAACCTAAACGCCTTCCCAGCTGAGGTTACAGTGCGATGGAAAGATCTTGGCTTCGTAGATGCGTCCAACGTCCGCGACGTGTGGAACCGCAAGGATCTTGGCGAGTTCAAGCAGAATTTCTCCAGCGTCATCCTCGGGCACGGCGCTCGACTCTTACGGGTATCGAAATCCGGCGTTGTGGACCCACAAAAGTCCCAGGGATTCGTAGCGTTCCTGGGGGCCACACATGGAAAGGCAGCCTTCATTCGCTGCCCCACGTGCTCTTCGGGACATGAGGTGATAAAGCTTGGGCTGGAAGAGAACAACTACGTCGATATCGAAGGAGTGCGCGTAGCGAAGTCTGGAATCTACCGCATGAAGATCGACGCCGGAACGGACGGCCCGACCGATATCTTTTATCAGGCCAATGGAGGCGTCGAAACTGCAGTCAAGATCGGCGGGAGCGGCTTCACCATACCCTCGAACACGATTGTTCCGGTGTCTTTGAAGGCCGGAGAGAATACTATCCGGTTCACGAATCCTACCGGCATCGCCCCATACCTTGACCGCGTCACGATCATTGGGAACGGAGATCTTGTCGACTCCCGAATCGGGGTCTACGATGCCGAACTCGGTGTCCTCGAAGGAGGCGCGACCCACACCCCATGTGAATACTGTTCAGGGAATACGCAGATCATCTCTCTCGGAGGAGAACCCGATAACGACGTCCTCTTCGACAAGGTCATGGCCCCAGGCGTCGGCGTGTACATGATGGAGATTGATTATGTGGCAAAGGGCACTCGGCCACTCTGGGTCAAAGTCAATCACGAAAAGCCTTTTCAGTTGAATCTCACAGGTGATAGCGACACTCTTCCGACGAGCGTGGTCGTTCCCGTCTCACTGAACGAAGGCAAGAACAGCATCACATTAGGAGGAGGCAAAGATGCTGCTCCAGGAATCGATAAGATCGTCATCGGGCCTCCCGCACCAGCCCAAAATCTCGCCTTGGGTCTCGTCTCTCGCAAAGGATCCGCAGACAACCGTATTTGGACGTTTGAGCTTGCCAACTTCGGAGACGAAGCGTTCAAAGCGGCACAGCTAAATTCGCTTGCCTTCGTGCAGATGAGCGGCGAAGGATCTTGCCAGCCATCAATCTTGACTGGTCTCCCGATTGCTGTCGGGGACATCCCCCCTCAATCGTTCAAGACATTTGATCTTTCGGTAGACTTCTCCCAATGCGCTGGCGACGCCCGATTCAACACGAGTGCCTCCTATTCAGCCGACCGTGGGGCTGTTGCTGGCGGTCTCGTCGATGTATCACTTGAGCAGTAGTGGCGGACAGAAGGTTCTAGCCATCGACACCTTCAGCTTTGATCCGGGGTCGCACGCGAAAGTCGCTTGACACCCCAAGTACAATAAAGCTGTAGGAAGAACCCGGCCCAAGCCGGGTTTCGTCGTCTCAGCACTCTTTGAAAGCTCACTGTCGACCGCGGTAACCGCCAGATCGGTTACGAGCCTAACCCTAATCCGTTGCGGATCTTACGCGGAAAATCGGTGAGGGTCTCACGACTGCGTCTTCGCAATATCCGGTCCCAGCATCTCCTGCGCGCTGGCCTGCGGCTCATCCGGCACGGCTGCTTCTCCGGTCGGCTCAGCGCCACCCAGGTGGTTCTTCGTCAACCCCTCTTTCAGAATCGCAAACGCCTGCTCCGGCGTATCCGCAAATTGGAACAGGTCAAGATCCTTCACCGCGATCGCACCCTTCTCTGCCAGCAGCTCCAGGTTGATCACGTTCTTCCAGTACTCGGTGCCATAGATCACAATCGTGATCGGCTTCGCCAGCTTGTGTGTCTGGTCCAGCGTCAGCAGCTCGAACATCTCGTCCAGCGTGCCAAAGCCACCCGGAAACACCACCAGCGCCTTCGCCAGGTACGCAAACCAGTACTTGCGCATAAAGAAGTAGTGGAAGTTCAGGTTCAGCGCCGGCGTAATGTATGGATTCGGCATCTGCTCAAACGGCAGCTTGATGTTTAGCCCGATGGTCTTGCCGCCAGCCTCCCACGCGCCGCGGTTGGCCGCCTCCATAATTCCCGGCCCACCACCGGACGTAATCACAAACCTGTGCCTGCGTCCCGGCAGTTTCTTGGTCCACTCGGTCATCATCCGCGCCAGCGTGCGCGCGTCCTCGTAGTACCGGGCCATCTCTACCGCGGCCACCGCGCGACTGCGCTTCAACTCCGTCGTCTCGCCCTCACCACCGCGCGCCGGCTGCTCAGCCTGCGGCGCGCGCTGCACCGACCCGGTATTCTCCAGCAGTTCCAGCTCCGTCTTCTTCAGATCGTCGCTCGCCACATCCAGCGCATGAAACCGCGCCGACCCGAAGAACACCACCGTATCCTGAATCCGCTCTCGCCGAAACCGGCTCATCGGCTCGTAGTACTCCGCCATGATGCGCAGCATCCGCCCATCCGGCGAGTTCAAAAAGTCAGTGTTCTCATACGCCAGCTCGGCAGATTCCAGTGGCGACGGCTCTATCAGCGGTAGTTTGTTTGTCGAATCGGACATCACTCAGCTACTTTACGCCACACCCGTTTCGCATACATGGCGAACGAGCTATCCGCGGAAGTCCCGATAGTGCAGCAACTCACTCACGCCAATCCAGATATCGATCAGCCCAAGCCCTGTCACCAGCCCGCGCAGCCAACCTTGCTGCACCACCATGTCCACCGCCGGATGCGCCATCACCCAACCGTTCTGGCTCCAGTAACGTGGCGACCACGGCAGCACCGCCAACAGTCCGCCAATATAGAAGCAGAACAGCACCAGCACCACCAGGCTCAACCGCTGCAGCCACACCGGGGCCGGCGCTGGCCCCGCATGGGTCACGCTGTGCTGTGGAATCTCCGGAAATGTCTCCTGTTCAGCTGCCATCGGTTTCACATGGGAAAAGACTCATCCCACTCTTCCAAGTTAGCAGGGCACCCCACCCCGTGTCTCGGAGAGGCAAGGAGTAGTGAGTAAGGAATAAGGAGTAGTGATCGCTATTTCTACTCCTTACTCACTACTCCTTACGCCTTGCTTTCTCCATCTGGTCCGCCGTCAACTTGCTGTCATGCAGCCCAAACGAGAAATTTCCACCCGCACCATTCACCGAGATCGGCAGCTCCAGCCCCGCACCATTCTTCGCCAATATCCCATCAAACGGCTTCAGAAGCGCCGACTTCCACCCCGTCACCATCTGCGACGCCTTCGCATCCGTCTTCACATGCCCATCAAACTCAAATGTGTGGCGATCCATCGCATACACGCCCACCATCTGCACATGCGCACCCGGCAGCTCATACTGCAGCGACTCTGCCTTCAGCAGACCGCCGCCCATCACAAACTGCACCATCATCTGCGACGCCACCTCAGGCGTGTTGTCATGCGATGCCTCTTTCACCTCCTGCGGCTTGCCCTGCGCACGCATGCTGAGCCCGTCAACCTTGTCCTGCAGTCCTTTGTTCGTGAACTCCACGCCCTTGATCGTCACCGTCCCCGCCAACTGCAGCTTGTCAACCACACTCACCGGCCCTGGCGGAATGTGCAGCTTCGCCTGCATCGTCATCGCACCACGCATGACCGGCTGATCGGCCTTCACCGCAAGATTAAGCACATCCTCAATCCGCCCATGCGGCATGTTCACAGCCAGCGCTATATCGTGTCCCAGGTTCTGCTTCATCCCCGCTCGCGCCTCTTCACCTGGACGCAACGACACGCGCGCCACCGTACCACTCGCCGTAAATGAAGAGTTTCCCAGCACCGCCTGCACCGGAGCCAGCGTCGTATCGCCCGTCGTGCCATCCACAATCGCATGGAACGTCGTCTTCAGCGGCAGCGAGCGCCCGCGTCCCTCCAGCGCAAAGTCCGGTGTATACGTCGTACCATCCACCGTGATATTGCCCAGCCCTCCAGCAAAGTGCCCCGTCGAATCCAGCGTTCCTTTGATTCCCTTGATCGTCCCAAGGTTCGCATGACTGAACGTATACTGCCCGCTCACCGCGGTATCGCGCGGCGACTCCGCATTCCACGGCCCGAAGTTCCCAAACGCATGAATCTGCCCCGTCGGCTTCGGATTGATCAGGTCAGCCTCATACACAAACGGCTGGTTCGCGCCAAAGTCCTTCAGCACCAGGCTGCTGATCTGAAACTCCAGCGGCTGTTTGCCCGCCTTGTCCGTATCGATCACCAGCAGCGCGTTGCTGCACACAATCTGCCCTACCGTCAGCTTGACCGCAGGCTTATGCGTCGTGCCCGTAGTCACCGTATGCATCGAGTGCGGCGGAATGTGCAGCTCCAGCCCATTCACATGGATCGTGTCCACCCTCGCCCGCAGATGCATCAGGTCATCCATCGACGCGTGGAACGAGAACCGCTCGATCTTCACAATCGGCTGATGCACGTCCGGCGCAGGCAACAAACGCAGCCCTTGCCCTTGTACCTGCAACCCGCGCACAACGCTCACCTGAAGGCTGTCCAGCTCCACCGGCTCGTGGAACCGCTGCTCCAGCGTGTCGATCACTGCATGGCGCAGCAGAGGTTCGGTATGCCGCGCCACATACTCTGCAGCGATCAACAGCCCCATCGCCATCACGACAACCACCACCGCGACCGCGCGCACCCAACCACGCCGCCACAACGAACGCCGTTCCGGCACCACCGTCCCTTGCGTGCCAACCATCGTGCCGTACTCCCTTCCAGAATCAATTCGATGCGCTCTGTAACCACCGCGTTACACCTCGCACCGCCGCAATGCGAAAATAGAAGGAATGCTGCAACTCTCTGGCGCCGGAAAACGCTTCGGCCATAAACTCCTCTTTGAAGACGTCAACTGGCTCGTTACCCCCAACGAGCGCACCGGCCTGGTCGGCGGCAACGGCACGGGTAAATCCACCCTGCTCAAGATCCTCGCCGGCATCGAAGGCCTCGACTACGGCCAGCGCACCCACATCAAGGGCATGACCATCGGCTACCTGCCGCAGGACGGCCTCGCCCTGCGAGGCAAGACCGTCTTCGACGAGTGCCTCTCCGTCTTCGACGAGCTCCGCGCCATGGAGACCGAAGCCGAACAGCTCACCCACGTCCTATCCGACGCTGACCCGAAATCCCGGGAGTACGCTGCCGCTGCCGACCGCTACTCCGAGATCTCCGAGCTCCTGATGCACCACGACATCTACACGCTCGACGCGCAGGTCGGCGCCGTCCTCGGCGGCCTCGGCTTCAGCAAAGAAGACTGGACGCGCAAGACAGAAGAGTTCTCTGGCGGCTGGCAGATGCGCATCTCGCTCGCCAAGCTGCTTTTGCAAAAACCTAGCTTGTTGCTCTTAGACGAGCCCACCAACCATCTCGACCTCGAGTCCCGCAACTGGCTCGAAAACTATCTCCAGACCTACGAGAACGCCTTCATCCTGATCTCGCACGACCGCTACTTCCTCGATCAGACTGTCGCCAAGACCGTCGAAGTCTGGAACAAGCACATGCACGTCTACCACGGCAACTACTCCAAGTTCCTTGTGCTGAAGGAAGAACGCCGTACCCAGATCATGGCTGCGTACAAGAACCAGCGTGAGCGCATCGAAGACCTCGAAGCCTTCATCAACCGTTTCCGAGCACAGGCCACCAAGGCCAAACAGGTACAGTCGCGCATCAAAGAGCTCGAAAAAATCGTACGCATCGAGGTGCCCGAAGAGGAAGCGACCATCCACTTCAGCTTCCCGCAACCTCCCGCATCAGGCCGCACCGTCATCGAGGTCTCGCACCTCACCAAGATCTACCCCATGCCGCCGTCGGTCGTGAACCCGCTCGGTGGCAACAAGACCATCCTCGACGACGTCAGCTTCACCATCGAGCGCGGAGACCGGATCGCCCTCGTCGGTGCCAACGGCGCAGGCAAATCCACAATGATCCGCATGTTGAGCGGCCTCGAAGACCCCACCAGCGGCTCCATCAAGCTCGGCCACAACGTCCTCGCCGATTACTTCGCGCAGGACCAGTACAAAGTCCTCGACCCCAACGCAGGCATGCTCGATGACATCAGTGCATCGTCACCCAAAGTTCCCGTCGTCGAGCTCCGGTCCCTCCTCGGCTGCTTCATGTTCTCCGGCGACGACGTCTTCAAAAAACTAGGCGTTCTCTCCGGCGGCGAGCGCAATCGCTACGCGATGGCCAAGATGCTCGTATCTCCAGCAAATATGCTGCTTCTAGACGAACCAACAAACCACCTCGACCTCCGCGCCAAGGATGTTCTCCTCGAAGCCATCGCCAACTTCACCGGCACCGTCCTCTTCGTCTCCCACGACCGCTACTTCATCGACGGTCTGGCCACGCGCGTCTTTGAGGTGGAAGACCGCCGCGTGCATATCTATCCCGGCAACTATGAGGATTACCTCTTCCGCAAGCAGGGCGGCGTCACCAAACTCGCCACCGAAGCCGCGAAGAATCCCCACATCGACCACGCCACCGGCATGTTCAAGCCATCTAAGGACGTGGGTGGCCCATCCGTGACTGTCGCACCGTCACGGGTGGGGAACGATAGTGCTCACGAACTCAACGGATC
>CAJCIM010000155.1 GCA_903970395.1 Acidobacteriaceae bacterium | reverse complement strand
TCTGTCTCAGCTATCTGAACTCGGTTTAGGTGTCGCATCACTCTACTGTCGAGGAACAACGCCTGGAAACACATACCCCTTCGGGGGTAGCCTATACCCCCTAACCCCCACGTAACACTCCAGTTAACGCGCTGGTTACCTCTCCAAAGTTACCTTTTATCCCATCGACAAAACCGGCGTCCCGTTGAAGGACGCCGGCTCTTCTGACCGTCTTTGCCTGCCACCAGCCCTTGTTCGCTATTGCCCCTTCTCGTTCTCCTTGATAAACGCCACCGTCCGGTCATGGAGACCCTTCAGGGCCTCTTCGTTCACATACACCATGTGCCCCGTCTCGAAGAACTCGTACTCGATGTTCTTGTCCAGCGACGCGGGGATCGGCAGGTGCTTCATCTCGTACTCTGCGCCAAAGTACAGCGTGCCCATATCGAAGTAGCCGCCCATCAGCAACGCGAAGTGGAGAGATCCCCGCATTTCGCATGACCACGTCAACGAGCAACCCTCCGCAGCACACCACCACGCTAAACTACCCACACCAGCACGCCACCACAGCCCACAGGAGCATCGATGGACGTCCACGCCCCGCATCAACCCGTCCACACCTGGCGCGACTTCGCCATTCATCTCACCATCGTCACAATCGGCCTCTTCATCGCTCTCTCCCTCGAAGCCTTCGTCGAGTACATCCACCACCGCCACCTCGTCGCCGAGGCCCGCGAAAACATCCACCGCGAACTCGAAGCCAACCACACTGCCGCGCAGCAAGACCTCAAATACACACAGGACAACATCGGCGTCGTCGCGAACAACATCAAGACGCTTCACGCCATTCAGACCGCGCCGCATGGCTCCCACTACAGCATCACCAACACCATCCAGTTCGAATCCTTCTCCAACGCCGCATGGCACACCGCTCGCGACACCGGCGCCCTCGGCTTCATGCCCTACGCCGAAGTCCAG
Organism: Acidobacteriaceae bacterium; assembly: GCA_903970395.1. Classification (GTDB taxonomy): domain Bacteria; phylum Acidobacteriota; class Terriglobia; order Terriglobales; family Acidobacteriaceae; genus Granulicella. The sequence goes on along the minus strand of CAJCIM010000155.1, from coordinate 3,648 downwards.
CGCTACTCCGATCTCTACGCTTCGCAGGACCTCGTCGATCAACATGTTGGCGCCATCATCGAGCGCAACATCCTCGCCCAGGCTCCCTTCAACATGGGCATCGACCCCGGCAATTTTTCCCCAGCACAGTACCTCGATCTCCTGCGCAGCAACGCCGAAATTCAGTCCGAGCTTGCCGCCCTCACCCAGATGATTCAGCAGTACGACACACGATCCCTCGACGTCCTCAAGCACTGACCCAACCACTTGGGTGCCCCATTCATGACAGGCTTCATCGTCATGAGTGGGGTGACGAACCCTCACCCCGCCCATACCCATATCCTCAAACTATGCGCTGCCGTCTCCCTCTCCTGACCTGCCTGCTTCTCTGCACCTCGCTGCGCGCCCAAAACCCCACCGCGCCCCTCAGCCTTGAAGCAGCAGACCCACTCGGCGCACAGCTCTTCGCCGCCTCCGGCTCCACCGGCATGGTGATGGTCGTCATCCGCAACCACGACGTCTTCTTCCATGGCTACGGAGAAACCTACCCTGGCAGCGGCCAGCGCCCCACCGAATCCTCCGTTCTGCGCCTCTGCTCGCTCTCAAAAATCTTCGCCACCGACCTCCTCAATAAGCTCGTCAAAGACGGCACCGTCCACCTCGACGACCCGCTCCAGCAGTACGCCCCTCCCGGCGTCGTAGTCCCCACGCGTAGCGCCCGCGGCAGCCGAGATGACGCCAAGCAGATCACCCTCGAAGACCTCGCCACCCACACCGCCGGTCTCCCGCGCGAGATCGGCCCCGCCCCACGCGACACCCCGCACTTCACCTACCCCGGCTACGCGCGCCGTTGGAAGTGGCTGCCCACCGCGCACCTCACTGCCACTCCCGGCACGGTCGCCTCCTACTCCAACCTCGGCTTCGACTACCTCGGCGACGCCCTCGCCCACGCCACCAACCAACCCTACGCAACTCTCTTCGACACCCGTATCAACAAACCGCTCGGCCTGCACGAGACCACCTTCAACCCAACAGCCGAACAGTGCTCACGCCTCCTTCGCGGCACCCACGACGAAGGCCCCTGCACCGACACCCAAAACTCCGCCTCCTCCGCCGGCGTCTACTCCACCGCCGCCGACGTCACCCGCTGGCTCGAATACCTCCTCGGAAACGACCAGCCCGAGATCCCCATGCAGGACCTCGCCGCGCAGAACGTCTACCTATCACCCGGCGACCTACTCCACCAGACTGGCCTCGAACACGCCGGCAACCCCACCGGCATCGGCCTCGGCTGGATTCACCTCTTCGACGGCACCCCCTCCGAGCTCATCCAGAAGACCGGCGGCGGCGCAGGCTTCACTACCTACATCGCCCTCAGCCACCCCACCAACACCGCCATCTTCGTCGCCTTCACCGACGGCTCCAGCCCCACCCACTACAACGTCTTCAAGGGCGCAAACAACGTCCTCTACCAGCTCAACGGTCTCCCCCTCATGACCGTCGACCTCCCCAAACCCACTCCGCGTCGCCGTCCCACACGCAAGCGCCCCACACGCCACACCTCCTGACGACGGCACAGGAAGCATCGTTCTGTCTCGTACTCCCCATAGAAGTGTCATCTCGACCGGAGCAGGACAGCTTCACCGTCCTGCGGAGCGGAGAGACCTGCGTCTTGCTTGGACCACCGACACTTCCCGCGACACCCATCCCCCTCTCGGCATACACTCTCTTGCATGGATCGCCGCACACTACTCCAGGGATTCGCCGCCATGGCCGCCACCACCACCCTCAGCACCTCATCACTCGAAGCCCAGTCAGGCTCATCAACGCCCGTCTTCGAGCTCCGCGTCTACCACGTCAACGAAGGCAAGCTCCCCGCGCTGCTCGCCCGCTTCCGAGACCACACCGCCGCCCTCTTCACCCGCCACGGCATCACCAACGTCGGTTACTGGCTTCCCACCGATGACGGCCCGCTCAAAGACCGCACCCTCTTCTACATGCTCAAGTACCCCAGCCGCGAAGAGGCCACCATCCGCTGGAAGGCCTTCCAGACCGACCCCGAATGGATCAAGGTCCGCGCCGAAAGCGAAGTCAACGGCAAGCTCGTCGACCACGTCGAATCCACCTTCCTCGAGTACACCGACTTCTCCCCCACATCTAACGTCCGCATTGTGAAACGTCCAACGGATCAAAGTCCGCAAGCTCGGAACGTGTGATTGAAAATGGCGCTCAAACTTCTAGGAATCGCATTCGTAATACTTACTGTTGGCATAGAGGCCGGGAGTGCGCAAAACACGTCAGCAGATTTATCTCCCGCAGTGCAGCAGCGCGTCGAAGCTCTGCTTCGCTCGAAGGTAGATTTCCCGCCGGCAACAAAATTGTCTTTCACTGTGACAGGCTCAGGCGAATTGCCTGGATTCCAAAAGCTCTCAGCACATTTTGCCAGTGCATATGCGGGATCCAGTGGAGACATCTCGCTCCTCATTGCGAAGGATGGGTCTCGCCTGGCGCAGGTGTCACTCTATGACATCGCAGCAGACCCTAGAACCACCATTCCTTTCGAAGGGCGCCCCGCAAGAGGAGGCGGCCCGGACGCTCCTGTACTTATCGTTGGGTTCGACGATCTTGAGTGCCCACACTGTGCACACCTTCACAGGGAACTGTTTCCTGCTCTGATCGATCGCTATAAAGAACAGGTACGGGTCGTCTATCAGAGCTACCCGAGCGACGGCCATCCGTGGGCCATGCACGCTGCAGTCGACACAGATTGCTTAAGCAAAATGAGCCCTGAGGCATACTGGGCCGCCGTGGACAACATTCATGAACACGCCGCAGAGTATGGAGGCAGCGAGCGCAAGTTAGCCTTGGCAGACAATGAACTCGATCTGGAAGCCTTCGAACAAGGTCGCCGCGTTCATGCTGACGAAGCAACGCTCAAAGCCTGCATCGACAAACAGGACACCACCCCCGAAAAGGCAAGTCTCGCTATGGGCCAAAAGCTGGGAGTTACGGTGACTCCCACAACCTTCGTGAACGGCGCCAAGTTTGAAGGGGATGTTTCAATCGACTTCGTCTTTGACATGGTAGATAACGCACTGAAGGCTGAGGGTTTGGTTCCCCCTCCTCGTCAACACACTGTGGAGCAAGAGACAGCGGAACAAGGCGTCAAATAGCCGAGCAGTCCGCCCTCCTGCTCGCTGGCCCGAACTTTCTTTCCTCAAAAATCGCCAAAAGTCGCCATGTCAACCCCTCATCTCACTCGAGCACCCGTAACCTCAACACTCAAAACCTCTTATCATTCATCGACAAAAACATATTCTCCTTCGCCATCAGCTAAACTGGAAGTAGAGAACCAGAAACTGGCAAGCTGGAAGACTGGCAAAACTGGCTTCTGTTCGCCAAAAAGCCAGGTACAGCCGCTAACCCCTTGGCTTGCAATATCATACCCGCAACCACATTAGAATCATCACTTACTCCCGGGATACCCCGCTAAGTGACTGATTTCACACAAAAGTCCTTTCCGCGATACCCGGGGGGAGGGTGCTGCCACGGAGCATCCGTCCATCTGCATGCGGATGCTATACTCGCGAGTGCAACCGTTTTGGCCGCAAGCTGCCAAAACACAGAAATCCCCGAGAAATGCGTGGCCGCCCGGAAGGCGAAGCCATG
>CAJCIM010000154.1 GCA_903970395.1 Acidobacteriaceae bacterium | reverse complement strand
GGCGGCGCATGGACTTGATGCCGGAGAGGTTGGTGGAGAGGGACTTGCGCTCGCGCTCGAGCTTGATAACCTCCTTCTTGGTGAGGAGCTCGTAGCGGCCGTCGCCGGACATGTCGTCAAGCTCCTGGAGGCGCTTGACGGACTTCTGGACGGTAACCCAGTTGGTGAGCAGGCCGCCGAGCCAGCGGGAGTTGATGTAGGGCATGCCGGCGCGGGTGGCCTCCTCGGCGACGGCGTCCTGGGCCTGGCGCTTGGTGCCGACGAAGAGGATGAGCTTGCCGGTGGAGGTGAGGTCGGTGACGAACTTGGAGGCCTCTTTGAACATCTTGAGGGTCTTCTGGAGGTCGATGATGTAGATACCGTTGCGTTCGCCGAAGATGTATTCCTTCATCTTGGGGTTCCAACGCTTGGTCTGGTGGCCGAAGTGGACACCGGCTTCGAGCAGTTCCTTCATGGTGATGCTGGCCATATGTGGCTCCTTGGTAAGGCATCGCTTGCGCTGCGACGTGAAGCGATTGAGATCCCCGAGGGGAGATTGAGGTCCTTGCCACCGCGCGATGCGGTGGGTGGTGCGAGTGATAAGTGATCAGTGAAAAGTGAAGAGTGAAAGCGGAAGAACCGCTGATCACTTTCCCTTTCCACCTGTCCCTCCGAGGCGACATTCGAGAAGCAAGAGCAACAGCTCTTGCGGTCTTTTTATCGCTTCGAGAACTGGAAGCGAGCGCGGGCGCCCTTCTGGCCGTACTTCTTGCGTTCCTTGCCGCGGGCGTCACGGGTGACCATGCCGCCGGCTTTGAGAGTCTTGCGGAGTTCGATGTTGAACTCCATGAGGGCGCGGGCGATGCCGAGTTTGACGGCATCGGCCTGGCCGTTGACACCGCCGCCCTTGACGGTGGTGAGGACGTCGAAGGTCTCGTTGATGTCGGCGATGCCGAGGGGTAGCTTTGCGGCGGCGCGCTGCGCGGGAGTGACGAAGTACTCGTCAAACTGCTTGCCGTTGACGGTGAAGTTGCCCGAACCGGGGCGCAGGAAGACGCGAGCGATCGCGCTCTTGCGGCGGCCGGTTCCGTAGTATTGGATCAGATCTGCCATAGTGTGTCCTTCAATCCTTGATGATGCCCGGGGCTAAAGCCCCTCAATCTCTGGTTCCGAAGAGCGCGTGGGCTGAAGCCCACGCCTACTCCGGTAAAGCAAAAACGAGAGCGTCTTGCTTGAATCTCTTAGCCCTGGACTTCGAGGGCGGAGGGCTGCTGGGCGTGGTGCGGATGATCGGCACCCTTGTAGACCTTGAGCTTGGTGGCCATCTGGCGGCCGAGCTTGGACTTGGGCAGCATGCCCTTGATGGCCTCTTCGAGGATCTTCTCGGGGCGGCGGATGAGGAGCTTGCTGTACTCTTCCTCACGCAGGCCGCCCGGGAAGCCTGTGTAACGGCGATAGAGCTTCTGGCCAGCCTTCATGCCGGTGACCTGGATCTTTTCGGCGTTGATGACGACGACGTGATCGCCCATGTCGATGTAGGGCGTGTAGAGCGGGTTGAGCTTGCCGGCCAGGATGCTGGCGGCGTGCGAGGCGAGGCGTCCGAGGGTCTGTCCGGAGGCGTCGAGCACAAACCACTTGCGCTTGATGTCTTTGCCGCTGGGGATGGTGGTCGTCTGATTGAGGTTCATCGTAGGGTTACTCCTTGGTTCTGCCGTCTTCGTGAATCGACTGCGCGGCTTGAAGCGCGAAGAGAGGTACAGTCAGCCATGTTGGGCGGCAAACGGTGGGACGGACACAAAGTCCGCGCAGGCCGAAAGCCGGGGTTGCGGTTGAAGCGCGCTTGATTCTTTAGGAACGGCGCGACGCGCACAGAGCCTGAAGAGCCAATGAAGCTAGCTGCTGGGCTGGGGAGTGGGTACCGATTCGACGGAGAGCTTCCGGTAGGTGCCACGGAAGCTGAACTGCCTGGACTCACCTCGGTGTCTCACGACCGGCTTGATCTCAGGATTGCTCTATATCGCCAAGATCTGCGATATATGCACACGGAGGTGCTGGCGCGAGACTGCGCGAGTGTCCAGAATAGCCAAAATTGGAGTGGGAGTCAACGGGAAAGAGAGTCGGAAGCGCCTAAAAGCTAAATGCTGCCTGCAGAAATACTATCCGATTGGCGGCGGTATTGGTGGTGAACGGGTTGTTCAGGTTAACCGACTGGCCGAAGTACGGTGAACTGAGGACGCCGACGGGCATGCCGGGATTGTGGCTGTTGAAGACGTTTGGAGCGTCGACCGTGAAGGTGAGGGTGTACGGCTGAGAGGACAGGCCTGCGGGTTTGCCGCCCCGAGCGGCTGGCAAGGGGTGGCGCGGGCCCAGATGGAAGCTGCGGTTGGCGGAGAGATCGACCCAGGAGAGGTTGGGGGAGTTGCCGTAGTTGATGGGGATGATCGGCTCGCCGGGCTGGGGGTTGGCGTCGAAGATGCCGTAGCGAGTGTTGTAGAGAACCGAGTTTGCGGTGGGGTGTGTGGCGAAGGCCGGTCGGTCGTTGAAGATCGTGTCGCCATTCAGGTCGGTGCCGGTGGTGATGTTGAAGGGCACTCCGCCGGCGGTGTTAGCGAAGACGTTGGCGGCGATGCCAAAAGGCAGCTGCACCGTTCCTCCAACGAAGAGTTGCTGCGTGGGGTCGGGGGCGCGGCCGTAGTCCTGCGAGAGGTTGAACGAGTTGGAGACGAAGGTGCCGGCGGAAGAGACATCCTCACGCACGCGGCTGAGGTGGTAAGACAGGAAGACAAGCAAATGCTTGTTGAGGTTCATCCGGGCGTTGAGGACGAACTGCTGGTTCTTCTCGATGCCGTTGGAGGTGAACTCGTAGATGTTCTGCGTGCCGCCGAAGGGGCGGGTGCCGCTGCCCGGGATGGCTGGGTTATACGTGCCGGGCAGAGGGGCGTTGACGTTCTGCGAACCCCACTGATGGACGCCGCGAATGACGATGTAGTTTGCGCCGATGGTGCCTTTGCCGGCGAAGGTCTTTTCGACGGTGAAGCTGCCGATCCAGCCGTATTCGCTGCGGAGATCGGGATTGATGCGATAGATGGTGGGCGCGGTGGCGCTGAGGGAAGCCGTGTTGGGAAGCTGTGGATAGGTTGTGGGATTGCTGAGGGTGTAGGTCTGCTGGCTGATGCCGTTTTGATGGACAGAGGTAAGGATGTTGGATGCGGCGAAGCGGTCGTAGAAGAGTCCGCCACCAGCGCGCAGCAGGAGAAATGGCGCGCGCTGCTTCTTGCGATGCAAGGCCCAGGCGGCGGCGACGCGCGGAGCGGGGTCGAGATGGTCGGGGATGGCGGACTGGCTCTCCAGACGGAAGCCGAGGTCGAGGGTGATGTTGGGCGAGACCTTCCACTCGTCCTCCATGTAGGCACCGAGATCGCCGGTGAGAATGTTGGCGCTGGATTGGCCAGCGGTGATGGTGAACTGGCTGGGCTGGCCGGCGGCGTAGGCGGCCAGCGACGGGAAGGTGAACTGGCCGTTGTAGTTGGCGGTGGAGAGGTTGGCGTCGCGGAAGAGGCGGTAGCGTGCGCCGAAGCGCAGATAGTGCGCGCCGCAGTCGACGCTGAATAGCTGCTGGAACTCGAAGTGGTCCTGGTTGTCGCGAAGGGACTGGGCGGTGTTGCCGCCGCCGTTAAAACCACCTTCGATGAGCAGCGTGGGAGCACCGCTAATCGCGTTCTGCTGCAAGCGGGTGCGGATGTACTGGGCGCGCGACTCCGAGACGATGTGGGCACCGATAACCTGGTTGTCAGAGGCCTGGAGGGTCTGCGTGGTGGTGCCGCTGTTGTAGGCCTGTGTGGCGAGCGTGAGCGGCGCGGTGAGGCCGCCGTTGGTCGGAGCGACCTGGTTGAACTCATAGCGGGCGGTGAGGGTGTTGGTGCTGCTGACCTGCCGGTCGAGGCGCAGCCCGAAGGTGGAGGTGAGCTGCGGGTCAGGCACGGCCTGCGAGTACAGAATCTGCTGGTTGGCGGCGTTGAGGACCTGCGCGTTGAGCGCGGCGTTGTTCTGCTGGTCGTTATAGACGCCTGTGAGATTGAAGTTGGTCTTGCGACCGAGGCTGCCGGCGAGGTTTCCGTCGAAGTTGAGTATGTAGTACGGCGGCTCGGTCGTCGTGAAGTAGGGGTTCTGCGCGTTGAAGGCATTGTCGGTGGCGTTGAGACTGAGGTGACCGTGGAGCTTTTCCCCACCGGGCCGCGTGGCGATCTCGACGCGACCGCCGCCAAAGGTGTCGAAGGCGGCTGAGTAGGGGTTGCGGTTAATGCGCACGGAGAGGATGCTGCTTTTGGGCGGAATGCGGGCGCTGCTGAAGCCGTCGACGAAGATCTGCGGGGCTTTGGAGGTGTCGCCACCGGCGAGAGCGAGGAGCTCCTTCTGGAAGGTGGCGTCGTCGTCGGAGAAGGTGCTGAGCTGGGCGCCGCTGAAGGTGATGGCGCTGGCGTTGTCGTTGGCTGACGTGGTGAGAGTGCCGTCGATGGGAACGGCGACCTCTTCATCGCGGGCGGCGATAGCAAGCGGCAACTCAAGGCGCAAGGGCGCGCGTGAGTCGATGGCAATGCTGGTGGCGTAGGCAGCGAAGCCCGGAGCGGCTGCGCTGAGCTGGTAGCGGCCGACGGGGAGCGAGAGCGAGAAACGGCCCTCGGAGTCGGCGGAGGCGCTGCGATCGAAGCTGTCGCTGTGGATAGCCAGGCTGGCGTGCGGAATACGCGCTCCTGAGGGATCCAGAACAGTGCCTGTGACGATGCCGCTAAGAATGTTCACGGGCGATTGCGACTGCGCTGAGCAATCGTGTTGCGACAAGGCAAAAAATCCGGACAAGGTGAGCAGGACTACGCAACGTGCTCGCCCAAGGTGAAACATGAGGGCCGCCTGAGGACAACACAGGCGTCAAAACGTCTGTGGGTCGATATGGATGCTGTTTACCAAATGATATCCAAAAGTTGGTAGCTATTGATGAAACGGTTTCATTTCGTGCGCGTTTTCGTCAGATTTGTGATCGATCCACGGAGAGGATTCCGTATTGAAGGCGGGAGCGGGCGGGAGCTGCCAGAGCTGGAGCCGCTCGGTGGCGGTGTATCGATGAGGATCGTAGGACCAACCGGTGGAAGGAACGTCACGCGACCAGAGGAGCTGAGCTCCCGAGACAGGAGAGTGGTCGACGACCTCGTACTTTGCGCCTTCGGCGTAGATCCAGGCGGTGATGCGGTCGTCGTTAGTGTCGTGGATGAAGGGGATGACACCGAGGCGGGTGATTCCGCCGGTGTCGATGATGGGGTGCTGGGAAAGAAAGGCGGTCTCGCCGATGGCGTAGAGCGCGACCGGGGCGTGCGGGGGCAGGGTCGCGATGTAGGTGGCAAGGTCGGCGCAGGTAGCGCCGACACGAACCTTATTGCGAACCAGCGGGCGCGTGGCGAGGAGGCTGAGAGTGGCTCCGTAGATGACGGTGAGCGCCAGCAGGGTTTGATAGACGCGCGGCCAGCGGATAGCAGCGAGCGCGAGGACTGCAACGGTGAGCAAGGGCGCGGTGACGAAGAGATACCGGGTCTGAACGAGGGTGTGGTTGGCGAGGTAAAAGAGGGTGTTGAGGGCTGTCCAGATGAAGATGAGCCAGCCGCCCGCGTGCAGCGTTGCGAAGGGTGACGTGTGTGCTGGGTCCTTGTGACGGCGAGTGTAGTAGAGCAAGATCCAGACGGCAATCAGGAGACAGGCGATCAGTGTGATCGGGTAACCGAAGCCGTATAGGTGGATGAGGCGCGTGAGAACGGAGTCTGCAGGGCCGGCGCGTTTGGCGGCGTTGGTGTTGGGCAGGATACTGCCGAAGGTGTGGCGCGCGTAGAGTGCCCAGGAGACGGCAGGTGTGGCGGCAAGGACGATGCCCGCGATGAAGACGTCCGCGCGAATGGTGAGTGAGGCGTGCATGTTGCGAATGCGCTGGATCAGAACGCAGCCGACGAGCAGGGTGAAGAAGGCCATCTCCGGCCGCAGGAGAGGCGCGAGACCGGCGAGGAGTGCGGCGATCAGCACACGTTGCCAGCTGAGATGGCGCGGGGCGATGAGGAGGCATGTCCAGCAGGCGAGGCCGGCTGCGGCGAGCGCCTCCATGCCGGAGAACGCCCAGTAGCCGAAGTAGGGGCTAAGGACGAATACGAGGAGCATCGTCGCTGCGAAGACATCGGCGGCAGCAGGATGCCACCAGCGGCGAACGAGGGAGCGCGCGTAGAAGAAGAAGCCGCTGAGCGCGATGGCAGCGACGATGACAGTGAGCAGCTTGCCAGCGGCCAGCCAGTTGGGAACAACGGTGTGGGCGGCGACGAGCAGCCAGACCCAGAGCGGTGAGGTGTCTCCGTAGACGAGGTGGTTGTTGAAGGCGAAGCCCTTGCCGTCGGCGAGCGAACGCGCGAACTCTAGGTGGATGTAGGCGTCGTCTTCCCAGTAGCCACGCGCGGCGAGAAACCAGAGCAGCGCGATGACGACAGTGGCTGCGAGGAAGAGCCACGCAAGCAACGGCATGGAGGGCTTCGTCGTCGGGTTGGGTCGCGGCGGAGTGGCGCTCATGCGAATCTCGCTCTCCATGATGCTCTCATGAGCCAGCGATCCACCACGTTAGTGTTTGAGCTGCGGGACGCTGGGCTGTTGGCCGTGTTTGGTCATGAGCGGCTTGGGAGTGTGGGGGCGCGGGCGGTGAACCGGCGTGGTGGGTTCCTTGGGGTCGAGGCGGTAGACGATGAGCAGATTGCGGTCGGGGTCGTCCATTGCCGGATAGGCTGCCACGCGGTTCATGGTGTAGAGCGGGGTGATGGCGTCGGCTTTATCGTCTTCGACGTCGTTCCAGGCAACGTACCAGCCGGGACGGTATTTTTTGACGCGGACGTCGAGGTCGTCGGTGCCGAAGTCGTCGCAGATGGAGGGTAGGCCGGTCATGAGGGTGAGGTCGGAGCCGGAGATGGAGAGGATGAGGTGCGGGTGGTCGTTGTCGGCGAGGACGATGCGCTTGATGGACTGTGCGGCGGACTCGAAGCCGTAGGTGGGGTTGCGCAGGTAGTCGATCTGCTGGAGCGCGTCGGGGATGACGATGGCGAGAACGGCTGCGGTGGCGAGAACGGCAGAGACGACGCGGGTAGAGACAGAGTAGGTTTCGGCGTGAGGTGGCTGGCAGAAGGCGTCGATGGCGATGGCGACGAAGGCCGTGACCGGTACGGCAATGACCAGGTAGTACCGCGGTTGCAGATTGTTGTGATACGCGAGGAAGGCGAAGTAGCCGCCGATCCAAAGCCAAAGGGCCGGCACGAGCGGGTTGGTCAGGAGGCGCGGCCTCCAGAAGAAGGTGAGGATGAGGGCGAGGAAGAAAGCTCCGTAGAGGGAGTAACCCATCCATGCGCCGTCGGATAGCGTGTTGAGAACGACGGTGGCGAGAGGGTCGAGCTCGATACCGGTGTAGGCGTTGGCGGAGAAGAGGTACTGGTAGTCGGCGAGGTAGTGGGGGCGGACGATGAGGAAGAAGTAGGCGGCCCAGAGCGCGATGCCTGCGACCAGAGGCGGCAGCGCGAGGCGGAGTGCAGGCAGCAGACGATAGCCGGCTCGAGCCCAGACCATGTAGAAGATTGCCGGGAGAAGGAAGACGGCTGTTGTTTTGGTGAGGATGGCGGCGGGGATTACGATCGCTAGCGCGATCGTAGGGAGTAGAGAGTAGAGAGTAGGGAGTAAGGGACGCCTGAAGTGGATGGGGTGTAGGTGGGAGGCGGCGAGGAGGCCGAGGGCGGTGACGGCGATGAGCAGCGGCTCGAGGATGGCCATGCGTTCGAAGACGAAGAGGAAGGGGCTGATGCAGAGGAAGAGAACGCAGAGCGGGGCGGCGAGAGACTGACCAGAGTGGCCGGTGCGCGGGCGGGTGTGCCGCGCGATGAGGCGGTAGAAGGTGATGAGAGTGACGGCGAAGACAGCCAGCGTGAGTGAGCGGGCCGCGGTGAGCGAGACGCCGGTGAACTTGAAGAGGATGAGCTCCAGCGCGGGCCAGACGGGGAGAGCGACGGCGGGGTTGAAGTCGCCCGCGAAGTACCAGTGACCAAAGAGGGCGTGGCGGACGGCGGCGTCGCCGTACCAGCCCTCGTCGGTGTACTTGGACCAGTCGACCCAGGGGGAGTTGTTGGGGAAGTCGGCGGTGAGGTGGACGAAGTGCAGAGCAAAGAAGACAGCGGAGACAGCGAGCAGGAGCCACGTGAGGAGGCGAGATACCGTGAAGCGGCCTGATGTGGGGACCTGAGAGTTCATTGGCATGAGCGCGATAGTCGGATTATAGGGTGGGCTTCTACGGACGTACGTTGTGGAAAGAGTCCGAGTGACCGTGCTGATGGTTAGGATGCAGAGGGTGCGGGCGAGAGTAGAGCGGATTGAAGCTCCACGGCGGCGAGCGCGGCGAAGAGGGTGGACCACTCCAGCCATACACGGGTCTCGTTCCATGTGGCGAAGAAAAAGGTGACGAGCATGCAGCCACTGGCGGCGAAGAGGGTGAGACGCTGCTGCGACGTTATATAGCGGCGACCGAGAATGACAGGGATCCAAAGAAAGCCGACGATGGAGAAAAGCTGCGGCCAGTGCCAGGGGGCTGCCATGCGGTACCAGGGGATGCCGTTGAGCATGGTGAGATTGTTGGGGTAGAGGTGGCGGGCGAGAAGTCGACTGAAACCCCAGAGGAATGCGCCAAGGAGGGAGGCTACACGCCAGCGGGTGTTGTTGAAGCGGGTGATAAGGGCAACGGCGAGAAGATAGATGGAGGTCTCGCGAGCAAAAACATCGCCGGCCATGAAGGCGAGGAACAGCCAGGGTTCATCCGCGAGGAGACAGAGGGTGGCAGCACCGAAGAGGGCGAAGTGTGGGAGATCGTAGGGATACCAGACGACCTGCTCGAAGCGGGCGCCGTAGCTGGAATAGAGGATGACGAGGAGCAGCGCCCAGAGAAGCCAGTCGTAACGCAAGCCCAGCATGCGGGCGTAGCGCAGCGAGAGGAGACCGAGCGCGATGACAGCGAGAATGCCCAGAATCATGCAGCCGAGCTTGGCGGGGGTGAGTGGCTCGTACTGGACGAGGAAGCGGGTGTAGCGCGCGACGGCACGCATGAGCAGCGGCGAGGACTGCGCCCAGCGAACGAAGGGGATCATCAGGAGCCGACGCTGGAAGGGCAACGGGGCGATGCCGTCGGCGTAGTCGGAGAGTTTGAGGTAGCTGACGTTGACGAAAAAGATGGAGAGAACGCAGTGCGCAGAGGCGCAGAGGAGAAGAAAGATCGTGATGGCTCGGCGCATGGTCACGGTCATCTCCTATAGGGCAGGCGAGGCAGTCTCATTTGATTCGTCAATATACGCGACCCGATAGATGGCTGCCTGGATATTGCGCAAGGATTGGCTCGAGTGGCTGCGGGGTTGCGTTTGCCGCGGCGCAGACCTGACCTGTGACAGCGGGTGAAGCGATCAGGTAGTGAAGATCGGAGCTACGCAGATTGGCAAGATCGTAGACGGAGCAAACAGACCAGTTCGATAGATCGAAGTGCGTGCTGAAATCAACCAGCTGCGGGGGGTTCAGAAATGCGAATTGTGGATTCTGCGCGGCACACCGCACGACGCGCTGCTCGTAGGTAAGCTCGGCGTTGGAACGACCGTTCACCAGACCGGCCATATCGCATATGGGTGCGCCGGTGAAGTAACCGATATCGCCCACGTCGAAGGCAACAGCCTGCAGATGATCAAGGCGTTCGAGGTCCTGGTGACGAAACTGGTTCAGCGCGCCGATTCGCGCGCTGAAGGCATGTGCGAGCAGGTGAGTTTCAACCGGAACGGACAGTACAAGTACGACGACCAGAGCGTAGCCGAAAGAGGTGAAGGCCCAACGATGCTTCGTCACAGAAGGGAGGGTGAACAGATTCCACAGAATGGAGAACAGGAGTGTCCAGGCGAAGTAGCGAATACCCTGAATTGCCTGGCCGCGGAGTGTGGCGAGTAGAAGAGTGATCGGAAACAGGCTGTTCGCTGCCCAAACAGCCGCTGATGACGATGAAAACAGGATCTGCATCGAGAACGACAGCAGCCAAAGCAAGAGCAGCCCCAGGCCAAAGCCAAGTGAACTGGCAAAGGTTTCGACGGTCATAGCTAACGTTCCTCGCCAGGCGTGCAGACCGAACGATTTCGCGACCGCAGTGTCCGGCAGAAAATGCCCCGTAGAAACGACGATGAGGATGACCGCGAGGACGGCTCCACAGAGACATGACAGAGAGAAAAGCAGATTGGTCTTCGCGCGGGATCCGCCAAACGTAAGAGACCGGCTGATAAGTATGGACAGCAAGGACGCGACGAAGAGCAGAAGCATAAGCTCGATGCGAAGCAGAACCGCGAGGAAGCTTAGCAGGGCAACCTTGAGGGCATCCGTCCAACGCGTGTTTGCGATGTGCTGGCAGCGCAGTACAGCCATTGCAACGAGGACCGTGATAATGAGAACAAGTGGGGTTTCCATTCCATCGTCAAGCCAACGTATCGACGACGGAAGCGCGAGAAGCAGGAGCAGGAGCAACGCAAGTAACTGCGCAAGATCACCTTTATCGCGGGAGATGCGGCGAAGGATGAAGACGACCCCGATAAAGAGCAACGCGTGCGACGCTGACGCAACGAATCGCGGCAACAGCGGCGACGGGACGATAGTGCGAAGCAAAGCCAGCACGGTGATATAGAGCAGGCTTGAGTCGCCGGAGTTGACTTGAGCGCCACCGTAAGAGATGCGGTGAAGATGCAGCAGGCTGTTGGCGTAGCGAAGATGGATCAACGCATCATCCTGCATGGCAGGCCACGTCAGCAGTATTCCTGAAGCCAGCAGGATAGCGATGAGCGTGACCGCTACGATCATCACCCGTTTGGACAGGAGGGAGCCTGGGGCTGAGGGCGAAACGGGGTTTAGCTCCATCTGTATGCAGCGACCTCTTTCTAAATGTCACCCACTACAACCATCGGGCCTGTCCGATGTTGATTAGAAGCCGGGATGCAAAGGTGAAAGCCGGAGCAGCTACTCGTACGAAAGAGCGTCGATGGGATCTTTGCGGGCGGCTTTGAGGGCCGGGTAGAGAGCTCCGAGGACGGAGCCGCAGAGAGCGATGATAACGGCTTTCAGGTCCCATGCGGGCGTGAGCTCAAAGCTGAGCGTGGGAAAGCGGGCGTGCAGGCCGTTGCGCAGAGCGTAGGCGAAGATGACGCCAAGAGCGATGCCGACCGACGTGAGCAAAGTGGTTTCGCGCAGGACGACGGAGACAATGGCGAACTTGCCGGCGCCCATAGATTTGAGGATGCCGATCTCTCGGGTGCGTTCCATCACGGCGGTGTACATGGATTGGAAGATGACAAGGAAGCCGATGATGGTTGCGATGCCGATGACAACATCAAGGGCGATCTTGAAGCCAGGGATGCGATCAGGCGTGAGACCGGCCAGGAATTCCTGAATGGTTTGAACGGACCAGTCCTGAAGACCATCTGTGGCAAGGATTTCGCTCTTGACCTGATTCTGAATGGTCTGTTTGGCATCGGGGGTGGAGCCGTCGTCGGTGCGAATGAAGAAGGTGGCGGCCTTACCGGGGGTGCCGTCGAGAGCGTCCATGGTTTCGAGGGGGATAAACTTGCGGGCGCCTTTGCCGTGCTCGACGATGCCACGGACGGTGAAGTCGTGGTTGAAGAGCTTGATCTTGGAGCCGACCTGAAGTTTTGGATTGGCTGCGGCCTGGAGATCGTCGACGAGGATGTCATAGGGGCTCTCGAAGGGACCGCCGGCGACGAAGACGAACGGACGGAGAGCGTTGTAGCTGGCATAGTCGATGCCGACGATGTTGTCGACCGATGAGCTAAGGTTGAGCTTGACGCTGCCGGGTGCGACGACCTGTACGTGCGGCATCTTGCGGAGGACATCGGCTATGCGGACATCGGCAGAGGCAGCGCCGGAGCTTAGCAGGGCGCCGCTGGCGCTGGGGCGCACGATGAGATCGTAGCCGGTACCGGACTGCTCAGTACGGCTGTTGTTGAGGATGCCGTAGAAGATGCCGACGATGGAGAGAATCATGACGACCTCAATGGCGACGGCGAGCGCGCTGATGATGGAGCGCAGTGGACGGTGGACCAGATTGCCGATGATCAGTTTATTCATGGTTGAAGTACGTGACTGTAGACCAGTCTATAGGGTCGGGAGACAACAGGGAGTGGCGGAGGTTCTGGCCAGGTTGCGGTGCCGCTTGCGCCGGGACAGCGGAACGATCCGGTCAACGGGGAGGACGCGGCCTCATATATGCGGCTGGTGGTGGCGCGACCAGTGGCTCGGCGTAAGCCATGGGCGCGGAGGCCTGTTCTGCGAACCGGTTGCCGCCGTAGAATAACGCACCTACGACGGGAGCAAAGCGGGTGCAGAATGCGATGGCGAGCACGAGGCCCAGGTTGCCGAAGACACTCATCCAGATGAGCGAAGCAAGGAGGCTTTCCGCCGCCGCGTGGGCGAATAAGACCACCATAAGCAGGCCCCAGGGGGAACGGCGGAGGTCTCCGCAGATGTGGTCGAGGCTGGCGAAGAGCGAAAGCCAGATGAGAGGCATGAGAAAGAAGATGCCGACCCAGCCATCAACGTGGAATGCCTCTCCCATGGGGCTGAAAGAGATACCAGTTGAGTCGTCGGCATCGGCAAGGATGCCACCGATCTCGTGGGCGTAGTAGTTGCCGCCGATGGGAACAGGTTTGTCGGGCAGGATAAAGTGGGGGATGAAGTTCTCGTAGTCTTCGATGATAGGTCGATAGCCGATGTAGTTGCCTTTGGCGGTGTAGTTGAAGAGGGAGTCGTCAGCTGAGAGGATGGAGAGGCGCTCGATGAGTCCCTGTGGCTGGTTGTAGTAGCCACTTTTGCCTGCAAAGGCCGCGGCATTAGCCTGTGTCTCGACTTCGGCCTGCTTGGCTTGCCCGAGATGGGTGAGGATGCCGTAGACAACGGCGGCGCGTTCGGCGTAACCGGCGTTCTCGGAGACGTGGACGCGGCCTGCTGCGATCAGTGGAGCCACGATGTACGAGCTGACGGCAAAGGCAATGAGAACGATGTAATGCACCGGACGCAGGTTGAATTTACAGAAGGCAGCCGCCACGATCCAGCAGGCGATAGGGGTAAATATGCCCTGCTTGCTGAAGGCCAACATGCCGCCCAATAAGACAAGCGTCATGGAGAGTCCGCTGACGAAGTTGATCGACCGGCGTCCGCCGCTGTCGCGCATAGCGCCAATGGTGCCAAGGATGATGGCAAGCGGGAAAAACTGGCTGAGCTGGTTAGCGATGGAGAGTGCACTTCCAGGGCTGGCGAGTCCCAAGGCATTGAGTACATTCTGTATCAGACCGAGGATGAGGCAGCCAAGAGCGGCGAGGCTGTAGGTGAGGTCGCCCGGCGCGAGCCCCTGAGAGCGTCCAGTGAGGCGTTTGTTGAGCAAAATGACTAGCAACAGCATGAAATTGCTAGCGGCGTAGATGGCCATGTCAAGTTGCGGTACCAGCAGATTGGAGTTGGCCGGCTCCCCGAGGACCGCCTTCCAGGTGACGCCTAACACGCAGGTGAGCACGGTGAAGAGAAAGACGTAGGCGCCAGAGACACGGGAGAAACCTCCGCCGGCGTTGAAGGCGATGACGCCGATCATGACAAATGCGAAGAATAAGAGGCTGAAGAGAAGGTCGGTGTGTTCCAACTGCTGGACGCAAAAGAGCCCGGATGCGAAGATCAGCGTCTTCGTGGTCGAGATCCGCGTGGGGAGTTGGATGCGCACGTATAAAAAGTCTACGCAAGGCGATGGGGCACGTACAGGCGTTTCGTAGCCGCGATGCAAAGGCGGGGTAGAGTAGGGAGAACCTGTCAGATAGAGAGGATGTAGCCGTGAAGAGTGCCGAGAGACAGCCTGAGACGTTGACACGATGGCTGATGGTGCTGTTTCTGGTGGGCATCTGCTCGCGCGGTTATGGGTATTACAACCAGATGCTGATCCATTCACCGCAGGCGTGGATGGATGTACTGCATGGGACGGCGAGCGCGCCGGATCAGTATCGCGTTGGCGTAGTGAGGGCCGCATACTGGGTGACGCAGCACACAGGCTGGCGTGGCGAAGCACTCCGACTGAGCCAGGTGTTCGGGATATTCGACCTGGTGGGCTCGATTGTGGCGGTGATGTTGCTGTACAGGCTGCTGGAGCTGTCGGCGATCTATCGGCGGAGCGAAACAGCACTGCGGTGGTTCGCGTCTGCCGCGTTTGTGGCGCTGGCAATCTATGCCGTCGATTGGACGAACTGGTATCAAAAGGTGGGAACACTGCCTACGGCGGGCATGGTGGCGATGATGGTGCGGCTGTGGTCCGCGCGCGGGCAGACGACGCCAATTC
>CAJCIM010000153.1 GCA_903970395.1 Acidobacteriaceae bacterium | reverse complement strand
CCGAAGGTGATGTTGGGGACGAAGTGGCCGTCCATGACGTCGACGTGGACGATGGTACCGCCACCAGCGGTCGCTATGGCGATCTCGTCGGCGAGGTGGGCGAAGTCGGCGGCGAGGATGGAGAAGGCAAGTTCGATCATCACGGACAGTGTAATGCAGTGTGAGCAGAGAGTCGTATGGCTCAACTCACTGTCATTCCGTAGCGCAGCGTCGGAATCTGCTTTTTGGGGGACGGCTAGAATGCTGACCATGCCCCTGCGCGAACACTTCTACTACGTTTACATTCTGGCAAGCCGCTCTCGAACACTGTATATCGGCGTTACGAATGATCTGCGCGTGCGGGTGTTGCAGCACCGGCAGCTTGTGCCTGGCTCATTTACGGCACGGTACAACATCACCAGGCTGCTCTATTTTGAGAGCTTTCAATACATCAATAGCGCGATTGCGCGGGAGAAAGAGTTGAAGGACTGGAACCGGGGAAGGAAGATCGCTTTGATTGAAGGGATGAATCCGACTTGGGAGGATCTTGCTGCTGAGGTGAACTAGAGGTGATTCGGGAAGAAAGCAGATTCCTTCGCGTTGCTGCGGAATGACAGAGGAAGAAGAGAGGGGACGGGTTTAGAAGACAAATGGGCTACTACTGTGGGCCTTCGGGGGCGGCGCAGGGGCGGATGGACTCCATCTGGTTGCGGTAGTCGTGGGAGAGGTACGCGTCGTCGAGGAAGTTGTAGGTGTGGTCGCGGATAGCGGAGAGGACGGTGGCGTAGTCGGCGAAGCCGGGGAGTAGCCAGTAGAGGTGTAGGTTGCACTGGTCGGCTCCCCAGGTGGCGGCGAGGGTGTAGCCGTGGGTGCTGGCGTAGAAGTTGAGAAACTCGGCGTTATAGCGGGGGTCGTCGTCTGCTGGCGGGGCGGCGAGGCCGCCGGGCAGGTACTCGCTGGGCATGGAGCGGTCCACGTGCACCATGATCAGCTCGGGGTGGGTGCGGTCGAGATAGGCGTCATCAAGTCGCTGATGATGGTGTGCGACGTAGGCGTCGTTGAGGCCAAGGGCGTCGATGGTGTTCCACTGCGAGTAAAGCGGGAGCGCTCCGGCTTCGGTGACGGCCATGGTGTAGCCGCGCGAGGCGAGCGGCTGCAGGCGCTCCGCGAAGATGCGCATGCCCCAGGCGGTATACAAGTTCACGGTGAGGCGGTTGATGTAGAACATGGCTCCAAGGATGGCGAGGCCTGTGACGAGGATAAGGGGGATGCGTCGCAGCGGAGACAGGCTCAGGGCAGGCTGTGGGGCATCCGCAAGACCGCGAACGAGGGCCGGTGACGTGACAAGCACCAGCGGGACGATGGCGTACTGGAAGCGGTAAAAGTGGTTGTTGGTGTTTGCGAGCAGAACCCACATCAGCGTGAAGGGGATGAGCACGAGCAGAAGAGCGTTGGTGAGGCGGCGTGTGGAGTCCGCGAGCCAGCCGAGAGGAATGAGCGGAAGCACGGGCAGCAGGAGCATAACGACGTTCATTGCGGAGTGCTCGACGCTATGCGGGTAGAGGTGGCCGTTGCCTTTTACGTAGAAGGGGTTGGGCAGCGGGTAGCCGAAGTAGTGCCAGTGCCAGGCGAAGTAGGCTCCGCCGAGAATGCCGAAGGTGAGGATATAGCTGGTGATGAGCGGGAGGCATCCTGTGAACCCATGTCTCAGAAGCGAGACATGGGGCACTCGGTCTTTGCGTGCGAGGTAAAGAGTGGCGATGAGGATGAACGCGGCGGTGAGCACGCCTTCGGGCCGTGTGAGGCCGGCGATGAGGCCTAGAAGCGTCATGAACAGAGCTGTGGGCCAGCTGGAGCGATGCAGTGCGTAGCGGAGACCCATGCACCAGCAGAGCATGAGAAAGAGAGCGAAGAGCGGGGTGCCGAAGCAGGAGTCGGTGAGGTTGAGGAAAGGGCCGGCGATGAGATAGAGCGCTGCTGCCGCCGAGAGCAGGCGGCTGCCGCCGAGACGCCGCGCGGCGGGATAGAGCAGAGCGATGGTGGCTGTCTGCGCGAGGATGTTGACCCAGCGGCTGGCGGTGACGACATCGAGATGCGCAACACGCGAGAACCCGGCGGTGAGCACCATGTAGAGGAAGTCGGTGGCGCCGTCGATGGGGGCCTGGTTGAGGCTCCAGCGGATGCCGTGGCCGGCGGCGAGGTTCTGCGAGTAACGCAGAAGCATGGCTGCGTCTTCCATCGGTGCCCAGGACCAATGAATTTTGATGGCGATCCAGAGGGAGGAGAGCGCGAGCAACGCAACGAGAATGAGCGAGTCGGCCGGTTGCCAGGGTGAGGTTGTGGGCTTGCTGGGGGTCATCGCGTGGATGCGGTCTCCGAGAGCCAGTATAGGGTTCGAAGGTGCGATGCGCGGCTTGACCCGGTTCTCAGTTGTCAGTGGGGATGTCTGTAGGAGTGATGGATTTTCTGGAGCGGGTGCGCCTGGGGAGAACGGGTACTTCACGTTCGACGCCTTCACGGCCCGGGTGGATGATCTTGGTCTTGAGGGCTTTGGCGGCTTCGCGATCGACGGGAGCTGCTTCTGCGGGCGGCCCGAGCACGATGCGCGCGGCTCCGTTGAGGATGCGGCGGATGGGCCATGTGCCGTCTGCGTTTGGCAGGAAGACTTCGCCGGTGCGCTGCTTTTCCGGGCGATAGTACCAACGGCGGAAGAGCGAGAGCGCGTCGCAGAACTCGTCGAGTGGGGCAGGTTGCGTGTTGTTTGCGGTGAGGGTTTCGATGACAGTGCGCGCACGGTCTTCAGGGGAAAGCGTGTTGCTGGACTCATCGAGCGGAATGGGTGCGAGCATGAGTGGCTGCGCGAAGAGGCTGCTGCCGACAGCGGTCTGCTCGCGGACGGCGCGGACGCCGAGGGTGGAGAGCATGGTGGGTGTTGTGAGGTGACCGTTGGCGAAGAGGAAGACGGCTGCGGAGTCGTGTGTGGTTTCCTCTGCGGGTGGTGCTGATGTCTGGAGGATGAGTGCGCGGAGTTCCGTGATGGGGCGGACGAGTTCGTCGGCGAGAAGCGTTGCGGCGCGGACTTTCTCCCACTGCTTGTGGTGCATGGCCGCGGTCTCGAAGTCCATGGCTTCGCTGGCGGCTTCGCGCTGGCTGGCGATGTTGTCGAGGAGTGACTGGCCGCGTGTGGTGAAGAAGGCGAGAACGCGTTGGGCTTCTGCTGTGTACTCGGCTGGCGTGCAGGCTGCGGGATTTCCCTCCTTGCAAGGCATGAGGCACTTGTTCATCTCGCCGTAGACGCAGCCGGGATGATCGGGATAGGGTTCGAGGTCTTCGTAGCAGCGGCGGAGCTTGAAGAGGTCCAGGACGGCGTCGCAGTAGCGCTCGGCAGCGGCGCGCGAGGGGAACGGGCCGAAGGATTCGTGCAGAGATTTTTTGCTGAGCCGGTTGGTGACATAGGCTCGTGGATGCGGCGCGGCCATGGTGACGCGTATGAGGTAGGGCGTGTGCAGGCGCAGGCGCTTGCGGGCCTGGTCAGGGCCGAAGGCGAGGCGTGAGGCGTGGTAGAGCAGCAGCGTGGACTCGAAGTCGGAGCCGGTGCGAGTGTATTCGATGATGCGGACGCGGTCGCGGAGGTTGAGGCGCTTGGAGAGGACAGGATTGCCGCTGTCGTCGAGGGCTTCGGGTGGTGCTAGTAGACGGCGAAGGCGACGGCGGAGGTCCGCTGTGCGCGTGATGTAGGGCTCGGCTGGAGTACCGTCTGCCGCGGGCGCGCCACGCAGCGAGAAGACGCCCGGTGCTGCGGGGATGGCGCGCAGCAAGGCGTCGGCGTCCGCGGGGGTGAAGTCGACGTGGTGAGTGAAGAGGGCGGCCACAGTGGAGATTGTAGCCGCTGGCCTCGTGTGAAATTAGGGGATGAGGCGTTCGTGACGCAGCCGGTCAAAGAGAGTGTAGAAGCTTTCGTCGGTGGACTGGTAGTCGAGAAAACCCAGCTTGCGGCTCTTGGACATATCGGTCACGACCTCGATGGGGCGGCCGAGGTCGGCGTCTGTGTGCCACGGTGAGATGAGGCCGCTGAGATTGGGCTCGATCAGGTGGTACTTCGCCGCAATCTGCTGCCAGATGGGCTCGGCGCCGACTAGTTGCGTTTCGAGCGGTGTGCCTTCGCCGGGAAGGGGCGCAGGCTCGATTCCAAAGTATTCAGCCAGACGCGACCACATCCAGCTCCAGCGGAAGACATCGCCGTCCACGATGTTGAATGCCTGGTTGCGCGCGGCGGCCGTGGTTGCGGCCCATTCAAGATGGCTGGCAAGTAGCCTTGCATCGGTCATGTCGGTGAGGCTGTTCCACTGCGTGGAGGAGCCGGGAAATAAAAACGGGCGGCCGGTTTCGCGACAGATGGTTGCGTAGACCGCAAGCGTGACGCCCATGTTCATCGCGTTGCCAACGGCGTAGCCGATGATGGTGTGCGGCCGGTGGATGGACCAGCCAAAGCCGTCGCGAACGGCAGCGGCAAAGACCTCGTCCTCCTGCGCGTAGTAGAAGTTGTCGATGTCGAGACGCGGCTGCTCTTCGCGAAAGGGCGTGGCGGGCAGCGAGCCCTTGCCGTAGGCCTCGAATGGGCCGAGATAGTGCTTGAGGCCGGTGACGAGCGCGACGTGCTGAACGCTGCCTGAAGGTGATACGGCATCGAGCAGATTGCGAACCATCGCGCTGTTGATGCGGATGTTCTCCGCCTCTGTGGGCTGGCGAAGCCATGATGAGAAAAAGACGTGTGTTGGTGCGATGCTCTTCAGCGCCGTTTGAACGGAGTCAGGAGAGAGCAGGTCGGCAGCGACGGGAACAACACCTTGCTGCGCGATGGGTTTGCGGGCGAGGCCGTAGACGTTCCAGGCAGGATCGGCGGCGAGACGGTCGCACAAGTTACGGCCTACGATGCCGGTGGAACCTACTACCAAAGCTGTCTTTGCTGACATGAAGCTCCCATGGACGCAGAGGCGTCGCGCAGGGTTTAGATGCGCGATGCGAACGATGGAAGCAGAGACGAGAGGCTAACTGCCGGCGATGGTGATGCCTTCGATACGGATCGTTGGGACGGAGCCGGAGCTGAGGAACTCGGCGTCGTTGCCGATGGCGACGACGTTGGAGAACATCTCCTTGAGATTGCCGGCGATGGTGATCTCTTCGACGGGATAGGCGAGCTCGCCGTCTTCGATCCAGAGGCCGCTGGCGCCCTGGGAGTAGTCGCCTGTGACGAGGTTGACGCCGAAGCCCATCGTGCTGAGGACGTAGAGGCCATTGGGGACGTCAGCGATGATCTGCTCCGGCGTCAGCGTGCCGGGTTCGAGGTAGTAGTTGCCGCCGCCGATGCCCGGTGCGCCGGCGAGGCCGCGGCTGGCTTTGCCGGTCGAAGGCAGGCTGAGCTTGCGGCCGGTGTAGGTGTTGAGCATCAGGTTCTTCAGGATGCCGCGTTCGACGATGACCGTGCGGCGCGTGGGCAGGCCGTCCCCGTCGAAGGGCGAGGTGCCGAAGCCGCCGGTGCGGAGCGTCTCACCGTTCGGGAGCGTGTGATCGAAGACCATTGTTCCGTCGTCGACCATGGTGATGTTGTCGCCGGCGACGCGCTCACCGAGCTTGCCGGAGAACATGGAGGCGTTGCGGTAGATGGCGTCGCCGTCGGCTGCGCTGATCAGGTTATGCATCAGCGAGCGCGCAACGTCGGGAGAGAAGACGACGGGGCAGCTCTGCGTGGGGACGCGGCGTGCGCCGATGCGACGAAGCGCGCGCTGGGCAGCGATGCGGCCTATCTCTTCCGGTGAGGCGAGCAGCTTTGCGCTGCGTGCCGAGGAGAACCAATAGTCGCGCTGCATGTTGCCTGCCGCGTCGTGCGCGATAGGCGTGACGGAGAAGCCGCAGTAGCTGCGGCGATAGTCCGCGGAGAAGCCGCGCGAGTTGACCATGACGCGGTGCGCGGTGCTCGCGTCGAAGTGCGCGCCGGCGGAGTTCTGGATGCGTGTGTCATACGCTAGCGCGGCGGCTTCGCAGCGGCGAGCGATGTCGATGCGTTCGGCGGGAGGAACCTGGTCGACGTCGCTGAAGTACAGCGCGAGCGAGTCGATATCGAGAACGCCGAAGTGGTCAGGATCAGGCAGGCCGGCGAAGGGATCCGCGCCTGTAACTTTGGCGAGTTCGACCGCTCCGCTGACGAGTTTTGCGAGACCGTCGGCGGAGAGGTCGGAGGTTGAGGTGCTGGCTGTCTGCTGACCACTCTGGCCGGGAAAGAAGACACGCAGGCCAAGGGCTCGCGAGCCGGATTCGGTGAGCTGTTCGACCTGGCCGAGACGGACGTTGACGCCGAACTCGTCGGATTCGAATGCGACCGCTTCAGCATCGGCCGCACCGGCTCGCAGCGCGAGCGCAACGGCCTGTTCGGCGAGGTTCAGCAGTTCGCGAGGCGTTTCAGCCGGTGATGCAGTCTTCAACATACGTAAAAGCGTCAGGCGACGGGAGTCGCCGACTGGCGATGGGCGCGGCCGTCAGAGGCTTCAATGAAGCGTGCGCCCTGCTGGCAGTGTTCGGAGTCTACCTTGAACTTGTGTTCGAGATAAGATGCTGTGCCGGGGGTATGGCGGCGGTGGAGCTTGAGCGGACCGTGGCAGTCCTTGCAGCGAAACTCGGTGTCGCCGTCGAGCAGGGCGTCAGCGAGGGCCTTCAGCCTCCAGAAGGGTTCATAACCGGGGCCGTTGGCGCGGACACGGCGGCGTTTTACTTCGCACTCGTAGAACTTCTCGGGAACTGTAAGGATTTTCGTGGCCATGGGGCCTTTCTCGGTGCAGGGTGGCAGCGGATGGAAGCGCTGCTTTGATTCTACGCTGACCGGTGGATCTCTGGTTACTGCCTACTGCACCCCTTCCCCAATCTTCTTGGCAAGATCCGCAGCGGATTGAGGTTAGGTCCATAACCCATGGGAGGTTACCCGGTGGATGCGTTGTCAAAGAAGGTCGTTTCGCGCTTTAGCATCTTCCCATAGGTGTAGCACTATGCCCTCCGCGCTGAAGGCCCGACACATAGCGCAACACCTGCACCTGAAGGAAGGATCCTCTACGCCGCCGTCGCCGGAAGTGAATCGGGTTGCGATTGGGGCTTCCTGCGTAGGATGGCCGCGGAGACCAGTGTGATGAAGAGGTCTACGGGGAAGGGTTCGATGAAGGTGTAGAGGGCGTTGACGAAGGGGTTCTGGTACATCTGCTGCGAGTGGCGGATGGCGGCGACTTTGGCCTGGATGGCTTCGGCGGTGCCAGGTGAGGATTGGGCCTTCTGGATCATGTGAGCGAAGTAGCCATCCATGGAGTGGCTCATGAAGTTGAAGAAGACGATCTCCCACGTGATGACGTAGATGGCGCAGGAGATAAGGGTGATGCCGAGCCCAATGGTGAAGCCGCGGCCAAAGGTGATGACGCCGCCAGCAAGGTTATCGCGGTAGGAGCGGATGCCGAAGTAAACCAGGAGTGCCACGAGAACAATGGAGGTGTAGCCGAGGATCAAGCCTCGGTTGCCATGTTCAAGGTATTTAAAGAAGGGGATCGTGGCGAGCATCAGTACGGAGGCAAGAATGCCGGAGATGAGGCCGAAGGTGAGGATGGTCTTCTTCATGGGAGGCTCCTGTGGGTGATCTGGAGACACTTTGCGGGGCGAAGCCGGTAATTGTCGTCATGCTTTTGGGTGATTTTGGAGATGGACACGGGAAATCATGCTTTGGAGTGATGGCTTAAAGCAAATTCATCGAAAGTGACCCTGTATGCAATACAAGAAGAACTACCATGATCCTCCATGATCACTAAATCTTGGTTCAGAACATAAAAGCGCGACAAACTCCGCTCAGGATGACGGCCCTTTGGAGATAAACACTTTTGACTCACCCCACTAGGGCAGAAGCCCTAGCTGTTTGCCCAGCTGGACGGCCTGCGTGCGACGCCGAGCGCCTAGCTTGTCGAAGGCGCGGCTGCAGTGGGTTTTCACGGTGTTCTCGCTGACGAAGAGGCGGCCGGCGATCTCGCGGTTGCTGAGTCCCTGGGCGATGAGGGTGAGGATTTCTAGCTCGCGTGGCGTGATGCCGAGCGCGTCGAGCTGGGGCTGGTTGAGCGTGAAGGGTTCGGCTGCAACGGGAACTTGTTGCAGAACGATTGTCTCGCGGGGTTTGGTGAGCTTGATGCCGAGCCAGATGCCGAAGGTGGCGAAGAGAATCGCGACGAGCGCGCCATAGATTGCGAAAGAGTGTTCGATGACAAGGAACTGATACTCGGACCAGCGCAGAATGGCGATGAGGACGCCACCGACGAGTCCCAGCATCAGTACGTGGCCAAGGACGGGGCTAAGGACAGGACGCTTCATGTCTGTTGGGTGGATTTTACTGCCATGCCCGGATACCAACGACAGATATGCCATCCCCTCCACATCATGAGAAGTAAACTTCCCGCGAATCCCCGGCAAATCCCCTATGTCAACCCCTCGACCCATTCAACCACGCCATAACCCAAGCCAATGCAACACTTACACCCGCCAAACAAAAACACATTCCCCCATCCCCACTCTCTATAATGGAAACAGAAGCCAAAACGCCACCTTCCCTACTCCTTACTCTCTACTCCTCTCTAAACTAACTGCTTTATTCGCAATATCATACCCGCAACCCGCTTAGAATCATCACTTACCCCTGGGATACCCCGCTAAATGGCTGATTCTTATAGCAGCCCTCAAAAGCGAGGGAGGGGGGAGGGTTGCCGCCCTGTAGCATAACGAGAGCATGTCTCTTGTAGAAGACCTTCGGACCGCGCTCGTCGGCACTCGCTTCAGCGCGCACATCCACCACTTCGCTGTCGTGGACTCCACGAACACACAACTCATCGCTGCAGCCGTTGAAGGCGCTCCTGAAGGGACCGTCTACATCGCCGACGAGCAGACCGCAGGTCGCGGTCGCGGCGGACATAGCTGGGTCTCCGATCCCGACGCTGGCCTCTACCTCAGCGTCCTCGCCAGGCCTTCGGTGCGCCTCCGCGAAGCGCTCATGCTCTCGCTCGCCACTGGCCTCGCCGCGCAGACGGCAATCCTCGCCACCGCCTGCGTGCGCGTCGATCTCCGTTGGCCCAACGACCTCATGATCGGCAGCCAGAAAGTTGGAGGCATCCTGGTCGAGACCTCCGCCGGCTCCGGCAGCGACGCGCCGCTGCACTACGCTGTCATCGGCATCGGCATCAACCTCAACCAGGAGAGGTTCCCCAGCGAGCTCTATCCGCTCGCAACCTCGCTGCGCCTCGTCACGACCAAGACGCAGGACCGGCAGGCAATGGTCGTCGCTCTGCTCCGCGCACTCGACCACGAGCTCACCCTGCTGGAAGACGATGCAGCGGCCGCAACCGACGGCAAGCCGCTCCTCGAGCGCTTCACCGCCTCATCGGACTGGGTCCACGGACGCCGCGTCCAGGTGCCCGAGCAAGGTGGCTATACTGGAACGACCGCTGGTCTCGACGCTCACGGCTTTCTGCTCGTAAACGCTGACGATGGCACGCAACGCACCGTGCTCTCCGGCGGCGTACGCGACGTACTGTAGCGCGCACCACATAGTCCGACTTGGGCAGAAAGGCTCTTCATGCTGCTGGCGATCGACGTAGGTAACTCCAACACCGTTCTCGGTCTCTACTCCTTCGCCACCGAGACCGCGCCCACGCAGATGATCGCCGACTGGCGCATCACCACGCCCTACAAGCAGACCGCCGACGAGCTCGGCGTCCTCTTCCAGACCCTCTTCTCCATGCGCAACCTCAAGCATGAGCTCGTCACCGGCGTCGTGGTCTCCTCCGTCGTCCCGCCACTCGACTCCACACTGCGCAAGGTCTGCGAAGCGTACTTCCACACCAGGCCCCTCTTCATCGAGCCTGGCGTCAAAACAGGCCTGCCCATCCTCACCGACAACCCCTCCGAAGTCGGCGCGGATCGCGTCGTCAACTGCGTCGCCGCCTTCGACCTCCTCGGCGGTCCCACCATCATCGTGGACATGGGAACGGCCACCACATTCGACGTCGTCTCCGTGAAAGGCGAGTTCCTCGGCGGCGCCATCGCCCCCGGCCTGGGCATCTCCGCCGACGCGCTCTTCGCCCGCGCCGCTCGTCTCACACGCGTCGAGATCAAGAAGCCCGCAAAGATCATTGGAACCAACACCGTCGACAACATCCAGATCGGCCTCTACTACGGTTACATCGGCCTTGTCGACGGAATCCTCGAACGCATGATGGCCGAACTCGGCCCCGCAACCAAGACCATCGCCACCGGCGGCCTCGCCAAGCTCATCGCCGCAGACAGCAAGTACATCCATCAGGTAGATGAACGCCTCACCCTCAACGGCCTGCGCATCATCTACGAACGCAACCACGACCGCTACAAGCGCAGATAAGCGAGTGTAGAGAGTGTCTACACTCTGCCTTTCATGAACTACTACGAATACTTCTCCGAGATCGAAGAGCGCTTCAGCCAGCGTCGCGGAAGCATTCTGCTCCTCAGCACGCTCGACTGGGCGCTGATCGAGACCTGGCGCGAAGCCGGCATTCCGCTCGAAGCCGTTCTGCGCGGCATCGACAACGCATTCGACAAGCACGACGCAAAGGCCCACAAGGCTGGCGCGCGACTCCGCAAGGTCAACGGCCTCGCCTGGTGCGCACAAGCCGTAATGCAAGCCACCGAAGAGATGGTCGAAGCCGCAACAGGCTCAGCACCCGCCAAGCGCGAGCCACAGGAAAGCGGCTTCGAGACCGATCGCGTCGCAACCTACCTCGAACGCAACGCAGCAGCCTTCAACCCACAGACTTCGGGTGCCCCATTCATGGCGCAGTCTCATCGCGACATGAGTGGAGTGACGCTCCCCATACTTGCCAACACAGCCCAGCGTTTGAATGAGCTTGCAGCAACCATGCGCTCGCCACAACCGCTCGCGCTCGACGACCTCGACCGCACACTCACTGTCCTCGAGGACAAACTCTTCGCCGCCCTCGAAACCAGCGCAACTGAGCAGCAACTCGTTGACCTCAAGGCGCAGGCCGACCGCGAGCTCGCTCCTTACCGCAGCCGCATGTCGGTCGCGCAACTCCGCCAGCTGCAACAGCAGTTCCTGCACAAGCGCCTGCTCGAGCTCCACAACCTCCCGCGCCTCAGCCTCTTCTACATGGGACATGAAGCATGAGCAACCCAACTGCCACACCGCGCTGTCCGCACTTCGGCCGCTGCGGCGGCTGCCAGCATCAGGACGTCGCGTACGACGCGCAACTACGCACGAAGCATGATCGCCTCAAAGAGCTTCTAGCCCAGTCAGGCGTTGTCTACCCAGACAACATCGCAACGCACAGCGCGGAGCCATATCACTACCGCAACCGCATCCGCCTCCGCATCGAGCAACAGCAAGACACGCTGCAACTCGGTTACAACCAGCTCGGCACGACGGCCTTCCAGCCCATCACCGAGTGCCCCATCGCCGCAACCGCTCTCTGGAATACTGCCGCCTCGCTCATTCACGCAGCCAGCGAAGACCGCGACGCACTCTTCTGGCTCAACGCCGCCAGCGAGGTCGAACTCTTCTGCAACCACGACCAATCGCAGCTGCAGCTTACACTGCTCTGCGCACCACGCACGAAGTCACAGCAAGGCAGCTTCATCCGGGCCTTCAAGGCCTTCCAGCAGCACGCACCACAGAACATCACCATCGTCGGCGCAGGCGCTATCGCCGCCGACCCACGCACCGGTCCAACGGGCCGCGTCCTCGCCGAAGCGGGCACAACAGGCCTCAACTATCGCGTAGCCGACGAACTCTACTGGATCACCCGCGGAGGTTTCTTCCAGGTCAACCGTTTCATGCTCGAAACTCTCGTGGACCTCGTCTGCGACCATAACAATGCACCTCGAAGCGGCACACTCGCATGGGACCTCTTCAGCGGAGTCGGTCTCTTCTCACGCGTCCTCGCTCGCAGCTTCGCGCGCGTCACCGCAGTCGAGTCCAACACAACCGCAATCGCCGACCTGCGTAATGTCTTCCGCAAACTCGGCATCGCGCACACAGCCATCGAATCCACCGTACTCGACTACCTCCGCAACGCCGCACTGCAACGTGAGCGCCCGGATCTCGTCATCCTCGACCCGCCACGCGCCGGCGCTGGCATCGAAGCCTGTGATCTGCTCAACCGCATAGCGCCACAACACATCGTCTACGTCTCCTGCGACCCCACCACGCTCGCTCGTGACCTCGCCGTGCTGCAATCGCACTACACACTCTCAGAGTTGCATCTCGTCGACCTCTTTCCCCAAACCTTCCACCTCGAAACCGTCGCCATCCTTCACCGAACCCGCTAAACTCATCCCATACCAACCGAACGATAGGTAGCGCTTCTCATGCAGGCAGTCGGCGCTGCAAGCCATTGGATGAACCGTCCGCTCTCCGTGGAGCCTCTGCGACTTCGCAGAGTCCCCATGCTTGCTGCTGCTCTCTGCTTTGCCATCGGCGATGTGCTGACACGGAACTGGCAGCCGACACGACTCCTCGTCCTGGCGGCAGCACTGCTCATCAGCCTTACTGTCTTTAGCCGTTATTACGCTCCACGCATCATGGTCGCAGCGGCTCTAGCCTTCTGGATCGTCGTTGGCTGCTGGTGCGCGGAGATCGAGCCATCAGTACCTACGCATCCTGAGTTGCAGAGCTACGCAGACGGCCTCAGCCGCAACGTCCGCGGCCGCATCACCCGGGTTCGCCTGCTGCCCGCACAACCCAGCGATACCGACATCCAGACACTGCAACCGTGGCAGATCGAGCCAGGCGGTTGGGAGCTCGACACCGCTCCTCCACGCGAATCCATCGACCTCGACATCGCCGCCGTAGAAGACATCACACCGGATATCTCCACGATGCGCCCACTCACCGGCGGCGTACGCATCGTGCTCACCGGCGAACCCGTTGCTCTTCACTGCGGCGAAGAGATCGAACTTCCGCTGCGAATGCGCACTCCGGATGTCTACCGCGACCCAGGAGCCTTCTCTTACGCCAACCAACTCCTCGCCGAAGGCATTGACTTAACTGCATCCGCAAAGTCCAAAGCCATCACGCAGTTCTCCAGCACAGCACCAACCGTTAGCTGCCACCTCTACGACATACAGACATGGGCCGCCGACCGCCTCGATCACGTCCTCGCCTCACGTCCCAACACAATGCTTCCTCGCTCTCTGCATCTGAACAGAGAAGACATCGCCATGCTCAACGCGATGCTCTTCGGCAACCGGACACTTCTCTCCAGCAGTCTGCGCGACGCCTTCCAGCGCACCGGAACGTTCCATCTCTTCGTCGTCTCGGGCCTGCACATCGCCTTGCTCGCCACAGGTCTCTACTGGCTACTGCGCAGACTACGCCTCTCCGAAGGCCCTGCAGTACTCATCACCATCGCACTCACCGCTGCATACGCTCTGCTTACCGGCTTCGGCGCACCCGCGCAACGCGCACTGCTGATGACCTCCATCTACCTGCTGTCGCTGTGGCTCGACCGCGAGAGCAACGCGCTCAATGGGCTGGGATTCGCTGCCTGCGCTGTACTCGCGCTCGATCCACGCGCGCTCTTCGAGTCCAGCTTCCAGATGACCTTCTTGGTCATCCTCTCTATCGCGGGTATCGCCTCACCACTGCTCCAGCGAACCCTTACTCCTTACGTCCGTGTCCTGAAGCTCCTCAACGTCTTCGCGCTGGACGCTTTCGTCCATCCACGCCTCGCGCAGTTTCGAGTCGGCGTCCGCATGGCCTGCAATCTCTCCGCAGGCCTTCTGGGCCAGCGCCTTCGCAACCTTCCCGTCTGGTTGCTGCACCTCGCTTTCTACTTCGCCGAAGCATGTATCGTCAGCGTCGCAGCCGAACTTTGCCTTGCCATTCCAATGGCTATCTACTTCCACCGCGCCACGCTCTTCGCTCTGCCGCTCAACCTGGTTAACATTCCTCTGCTTGCAGCTCTGCTCTGCGCCGCCGTGCTGATGTTCTGTGCCTCGCTCATCAGCACTTGGCTCGCGGTGATTCCTATGACGCTCACCGCACTTTTGTTGCACGTCATGCGGTACACGGTGCTTCGCCTCCAAACTGCTCCACTGGCGGATCTCCGCATGCCTGCGCCCGCGATTGTTGCCATTGCGATCGCCGGTACTCTCATCGCCTTGGGTTGCATTCTCCTGCGTGAACAACGTCGTTTCCTCGTGCTGATTGGGATACTCGCGACTCTGTTTGTCCCTGTTATCGTCGCGTGGCCAACGCCGCCGCTTCTGCATCACGGCATGCTCGAAATCACAGCACTTGATGTCGGCCAGGGCGACTCGATTTTCGCCGTCTCTCCCACCGGAAGCACCATGCTCATCGACGCAGGCGGCCCCACCGGTCGCACCTCGACCGCCGTCGCCAGCTGGGACATCGGCGAACAGATCGTCGCTCCCTACCTCTGGTCTCGCCGCATCCGCCGTCTAGATATTGTCGTCCTGACCCACGCACACTCCGACCACATGGGCGGAATGCCTGCTATCCTACGCGACCTTCGCCCGCGCGAACTCTGGCTCAGCATCGATCCCGGCAACTCCGCGAACTTCCGCGCCCTGCTTGCGGAGGCGAAGCAACTGCACATCCTTGTACGTCACCTGCACGCCGGCGACGCGCTTCCCTGGGCTGGCACGCGGATCTCTGTCCTAGCGCCTGAGCGCACTTACAGCAATCCTGGCGTGCCCGTGAACGACGACTCCCTCGTCCTGCGCATCGACTACGATCGCGCCAGCGCATTACTCGAAGGCGACGCTGAAGCCCCCAGCGAAAGTGCCATGCTCAGCAACCACCGCCTCGCGCCCGTCACTCTGCTCAAAGTCGGCCACCACGGCAGCAAAACCTCCACAAATCCCGAGTTTCTAGACGCCGTCACTCCCCGCGATGCCGTCATCAGCGTCGGGCGGCGCAACACCTTTGGACACCCACGCGCGGAGGTCCTCAGCCGTCTCGAGGCCGCGCATGTGAAGACCTATCGCACCGACCGTCACGGTGCCGAGACCTTCCTGCTCAGCCCAACAGGCCAGATTAAAGCGTTTTCCGCAGACGCTCCAGACTAGAATGCTGGCAAGCCGAGCTTGCACGGATGCTCTCCAACGCCTCATTCACCGTAAGGAGATCCATGGAAAAGCCCTCATCGCCCGCCGCACAACCGCATCGCGCAGAGCAACTCTCCCAATCAACCTCCTCGCGTATCAAGTCTCCCGCTGAACTTGAGGAGGCGCGTCTCATCCGGCGTCTGCAGATGATGATGAACCTCGTGATGCAGACCATCGCGCAGGACACCTCGCTCACCATCGACGACGCCTCGCAGATGATCGCCGACAGCCGCACCGCCGCCCTGGCGATGTTTCCCGGCAAGGAACTCGCCTACGACCTCATCTGGCGACCACGCTTCCAGCGCCTGATGCGTGAGCGCTTCCGCATCATGTAGCGCGCGCACCCCTCCGCAGTTTTGCGGCTAAAATCCGTATCCGATTGCACTTAGTGTCGGATCCCAAACGTGGATCCTGCACTCTTAAACCAGGGATGCCGCCCAGAGATTGTCAGACCGCTATGGAATCCTCGCGGCTCCCAGCAGCGGCGTCTTCACCGGCACGGCCAGTCCCACAAACTCGGTCAGGGTGTTCAGGCCGAAGTTCGTGACCCACACGTTTCCACTGGCGTCGATGGCCAGGCCAAACGCCTCCAGCAAGGACGCATCCGATCCCCAGCCGGTCGACGGCGACAGGATCGCGCCTGAGCCCGCGCTAGAGCCTACGGCCGACAGCTCGCTCACCGAGTTCCCGCGGTAGTTCGCCACCCAGGCGTTATTCGCACCATCCACCGCGATGCCCTGCGGGTGAAGGATGCCACCCCCCATGATGCCCGGACCCGAAAGTACCTTACCTGCCGCCGACACGATGCCGACGCTGTCGTCGAAGTAGTTCGACACCCACACATTATTCGCGGTATCGACCGCGACGCCGGAGGGACCGTTGCCGGTCGCATAGCTTGTGTAGCTCGACCCATCTGGAGAGACCTTGGTCACCGTATCGCTGCTCTGATTCGCTACCCAGCCATTGCGGTTCGAATCCACCGCGATGGCCACCGGGAACACAAAGTTTAAGGTACCGTTCGAGTCCACTCCGTTATAGCCGCTGGCACCCGAAAGAGTCGTTCCCGCATTGCTCAACAGCGTCACGTGAGAGTTGCCGTAGTCCACAATCCACGAGACATTTGTCGTATCGACGGCGATGGCAATCGGGAAGTCCAGACCGCCGGCCGTGTACGGAGAGCCAGCCGCAGCTGTTCCAGCCGAAGTCAACAGCGTCACGGAACTCGTGTTGTTGTTCCCCGGGCAGGGATCCGTCGGCGGGTTGGAACTGCATGGCTCATTGGCAAACCACATCACGTCGTTCGCATCCACCGCGCCGCCATACTCATGGCCCAGGCCCAGCACACTGCTCGTGAGTCCTGTGCCGAACACGGGCACACCTGCGTTGGTGAACAGGCTCGCGGTCGAAAAATAGTTGGCGACCCACACGTTGCCCCTGGAGTCGATCGACAGCGCCGATGGATCGTTCATCCCTCCTCCGGCATAGGTCACAAACAAGGTCCAGTCCGCTGGCGCTGCGGTTAGTATCGGCGATGCGTAGGCCGTCGACCTGAGTGTCGCTCCATACACAGCGCTGGATCCTACTGGGTTCTTTGCCAAGTCTAGCAGGGCATCCAGGGTGTTGGTCGGTGAAGCTCCGACCGGCGCGACAGCGGAGAACAAGGTAGAGCACTCAGCAGAAATGATGACGCAGGCATCGACGGCATTGGCCAGCGAGTCTAGCTTCGCGGTCGGAGCCGTACCTGTGCTGGGAAATCCGGTGCCTGGCGCGGCTCCGGTGGTTACATTCACCAGATTCGCCAGAGTGCCCGCTGCCAGGGTCAGTCCGCTGGTGTTCGTGGCACTCGCACCCAGATTCGCGCCAGTGCTCAAGAACTGCGCAAACGCGTAGGCGCTTGCGACTGTGGTCAATTCATTCACCACATAGCTGGCGCCAGTCGCCACCGCGCTGCACGCGCCGGGTGAACTCATCAGCACCGCATCAGGGTTCGATGTACCGCTCGCTCCCACATAGCCACCCGTGGAAACCAGATATAGCACCGAACTCGCCGACGGGCACGTATAGGCGGCCGCCGCGATGTTGAACGCGCCTGTACTGTCCGTCGTCATTGCAGTACTCAGCAGCGCCGTCGGGGCGGAGCCATTGCCGGTCGTCCCTGCAGCATACAGTTGGACACTCGCCCCCGCCAGGGGGAAACTGCCCGCCATCACCTTCCCACCGAAGCCCAGACCCGGTACACCCGTTGGTCCCGTGGATCCGGTCGTACCCGTTGTACCAGTCGTACCCGTGGAACCCGTGGTGCCAGTCGCACCAGTGGAACCGGTAGTGCCTATGGAACCCGTCGTACCCGTAGAGCCGGTAGTGCCCGTCGTACCCGTTGTGCCTGTCGAGCCTGTGGGACCGGTAGTGCCTGTGGTACCCGTCGTACCCGTGGAACCCGTCGTACCCGTTGATCCGGTGGAGCCAGTCGTACCGGTAGCACCCGTTGTACCAGTCGTACCCGTAGAGCCGGTAGTGCCCGTCGTACCCGTTGTGCCTGTCGAGCCTGTGGAACCTGTCGAGCCTGTGGGACCCGACGCGCCTATCGGGCCTGTGGACGCCGAAGAGCCCCCACCACATCCAGCCAGACCCATGGCGCAAACCAACGCCAGAACTGTAACCACCGACACCCTGTTCATCCGCACGTAGCTAGCCCCCAGACAAGAGTGCCAACGACGCACCGTCAGTGAGCTGACCGAACCACGCAGTTCTTGGTTCCGTCAGCTCTCCGGGCGGAGAGCAACTGTTGCCGTACATCGAATATAAGCGGAAACGAGCGACTGGGGCACAGGCCACGCGCATTTAAAAACAGCTTGCGGTTACTTTCGGCGCAGCTTGCTACGCAGAGCCATCAGGAAGCCGCTTCCAGAACCCACCAAAGCCAGAATTGCCGTTGGGTTTTCAGGCGAGGTATCACAGCCGCTCGACACCGACCCTCCTTGCGCATGAGCAGCCACTACCACCACGCAGAGAAAAACAGACATCAGAAGATATTTCAGCTTCATAAAAATCCTTCGCCTCGAAAAATAAACGCACGCCTGCAAAATCTGTTAAGAACAGGAAATTTACGGGCCCGTATGTCAGATGTGATTGCTGGAGCATGCTGGTGCCGGTTATGATCCCGCCCGCTCCGACCGCCCAGATAGCTCTGCTGCTCGTGCTTCAGCATACGCTGCCGCACCCAGCAAAGCGCAAGTATCGTCAAGAATTATTCGTATGGGTACCGCTTCAAGCAGCGGGGACAGGCGTCCTTTATCCAGAAAAGCCCTGGTGAACTCGCCATTCTGCATCGTCTTCAGGATCTTCGGCGCGATACCGCCACCCAGGTAGATGCCTCCCATGGCGAGCACCTTCAGCGCCACATTCCCCGCCTCTGCGCCATAGGCTGAAGCAAAGATCCGGAGCGTCTCGGCGCAGATCGCGCTCGACCCGTCTTCACCACACTGACCGATGACGGCATTCGGATCTTCAGCCGCCATGCGTGCGGCCAGCCACTGCGGCTCCTCCATCTTTACGTCGTCGCGCAGAAACGCGTAGATGTTCTTCATCCCGATCCCTGAAACCACTCGTTCGTGGCTCACGCGGCCCTTCAGCGTTCGCTGCAGATACTCCAGCAGAGCAATCTCCCGCGTGTCCCTTGCGGCAAAGTCTGTGTGGCCGCCTTCAGACGGCAGCGGCAGATGCGTCTTCGACTTCGCATCCCAAATCAGCAGCGCCTCGCCCAGCCCCGTGCCGGCCGAAACCAGTCCGCGGTGCCCCACAGCCCTGGGGTCTCCCTCGTGCAACGTAAAGATGCTCTCCGGCGCCAGCTCCGGTATACCGTACCCGTTCGCCTCCAGGTCGTTGATCAGGAAGATATGTTCGATACCCAGCGACTTCTGCAGGTCGCGCGTATCCAGCGTCCACGGCAGATTGGTCAGCTTCAGCCGGCCATCTCGTACCGGCCCCGGACAGCCAAAACACGCCGCAAAGATCTCCGGCTCATTCGCGCCAGCCTGCGCCTGAAACGCCTTCACCACCGCATCCAGCGAGTCGTACTCGTGCGCCGGAAACTTGTGGTCGCGCACCGCTACCAGGCGTCCTGCAACAAAGTTGTACAGCGCCAGATGAACCTTCGTCCCGCCTACATCGCCTGCCAGAATCATCGCTTCTCTCTCAGTAAGAGGAGTAAAGCAGTGGATGAGTAGAGTTCTAGATAGAGCGCTCTACTCTTTTCGCCTCTACTCCTCTGCCTTTCTAAATCTCCAGCGTCCCAATCCTGCGGCTGCCGTCACTGCTTACAAATACCTCATGCGTCTCCGGCAGCTCTGCCGCCGCGGCATCGTCGAGCAGGAACAGCAGCTTGCCATTCGTGGGCCGAATCAGCTGCGACGGTAGCCGCTCCACATCGCGCGGTCCGGTCAGCACCTCAGCCAGAATGGAAGCCTTGCCTGCACCTTCAACGGCGAACACAACCTCGGTAGCGGCGTTAATCACAGGCGCCGTCAGCGAGATACGCCACGTGTCCTTCTGCGGCACATGGTTTGCAATCACCAGACGGTTGATGACCTCCAGCCCTTCCGTGTGCGGAAACAGCGATGCTGTATGCCCGTCCGGGCCCATGCCCAGCAGCAGCAGATCGAACGCCGGTGACTCCGCGCCTTCAAGCTTCATGGAATTCCGCAGCACGCTCTCATACCGCGCCGCCGCCTCTTCGGGATCCAGCTCGCCTTCCATGCGATACACATTCGTGGCCGGCAGCGGCACTTTGCTCAGCAGCAGCTCGCGGCAAACGCCGTAGTTCGACTCCGGATGCTCCGGCCCGACGCAACGCTCGTCTACCCAGTAGAGGTGCAGCTTGTCCCACGGCACGGTCGTTGCAAACGGGCCTGCCGGATCAGCGAGCAGGGCAAACGTCGCCTGCGGCGTCGAGCCCCCCGATACGGCCACGCGCGCTACTCCGCGCTTTGCTGCCGCCTCTTCTACCTTCCGCGCGAACAGGCGCGCCAGAGCCAACGCCGTCGCCTCCTTCGTCGCCCACACCTCGTACGTTACCGTCACCGGCTTCGCCATACTCGAACCCACTCCTTCGCGAAGAAATCTGCCTTTTGACTCTAACAAGAATAGGGAGCAGCAAGCATCTCGCTGCTCC
Source organism: Acidobacteriaceae bacterium (assembly GCA_903970395.1). Classification (GTDB taxonomy): domain Bacteria; phylum Acidobacteriota; class Terriglobia; order Terriglobales; family Acidobacteriaceae; genus Granulicella. The sequence continues at coordinate 13,535 of CAJCIM010000153.1, read as the reverse complement.
CTATTCCCTGCCTTCCGATGGCCTGCCTTACAGCTTGTGCCACTTCCGCCCATCACGATGCAGCAGTTCATCGGCGGCCGTCGGCCCCCAGCTGCCTGCCTCGTAGTTGGGGAAGTCCGCCGGCGGGTTTTTGGCCCACTGCTCAAGGATCGGCGTCATCAGCGCCCAGGTCGCCTCCACCCCGTCACGGTGCGCGAACAGAGTTCCGTCGCCCAGCATCGCATCCAGCAGCAGCCGCTCATACCCGTTGGCTGAGCTCTTGCCGAAGCTCTCCGCATAGCTGAAGTCCATGACCACCGGCTTCACGTTCGTCGTCGGCCCCGGAATCTTCGCACCGAACTGCAGCATGATGCCTTCGTCCGGCTGAATGCGCATCTTCAGCACATTCGGCTGCACGGTTGCCTTGGGGTCGTTGCTCTTGAAGAGGTGTAGTGGCGGCTGCTTGAAGGTCACCGTCACCTCGGTCACGCGCTTGGCCAGACGCTTGCCGGCGCGGATGTAGATCGGCACACCCGCCCAGCGCCAGTTCTCGATCTGCAGCTTCATCGCTGCAAACGTCTCGGTCGTCGAGTTCGGATCTACGCGGTCTTCCTCGCGATAGCCAATCACCTTCTGGCCGTCCACCGTGCCGGCGGAGTACTGCCCACGCACCGTGTCGGTTACCGGGATCGGCTCGATCGCACGCCACACCTTCAGCTTCTCGATACGCACAGAGCTGGACTCGAAGCTGTCAGGCGGCTCCATCGCCACGAAGCTCAGAACCTCCATCACATGGTTCTGCAGCACATCGCGCAGCGCACCGGCCTTCTCGTAGAACGGACCGCGGCCTTCAATGCCGATCGACTCCGCAGCGGTGATCTCCACGTGGTCGATGTAGTTGCGGTTCCACACAGGCTCGAACAAAGCATTCGCAAAACGGAATACGAGGATGTTCTGCACCGTCTCCTTGCCCAGGTAGTGGTCGATGCGGAAGATCTGCTCTTCCTTCAGCACCGCATTGATCTCGTCGTTCAGCTTTTTGGCAGACTCCAGGTCCGTGCCAAACGGCTTCTCGATGATCACATGCGCCCACGAGGGCTCAGCCGGGTTGGTCATACCCTGCTTGGACAGCCGCTGCGTGATGTCCGCAAAGTACTCCGGCGCGACCGCCAGGTAGAACAGGCGGTTGCCCTTTGTGCCGAACTTCGTATCGAGATCGGCGAGGAAGCCCTTCAGCTTCTCGTAGCCTGCATCATCGTCAAAGTTCGTGGCGAAGTACTGCACGCGCTCCATGAAGCCCTTCAGCTTCGGATCGCTCGCATCCACGCCGCCAAACTTCTCGATGCCATCCTGCATGTCCGCAGAGAAGGTCGCCGAGATGTCGCGCCGGGCCACGCCCACTACCGAAAAATTCTCCGGCAGCAGGCCCTGCTGTTCCAGATGGAACAGCGCTGGCAGCAGCTTGCGCTTCGTCAGATCGCCTGACGCACCAAAGATCACCACAATGCACGGATCGGGAATCCGCTCCTGCTTCTTGCCCACGCCCGTCTGGGCCACCTGCACTCCGTCAGCCATCACCTGCTCCTTGCTTGTTCTTTTTCCTTGTTCTTGTTCGCTGTTGCTTACGAGGTCTTCTTGACTGCGTGTCCGCCGAACTCATTACGCATCACGCTCAGCATGCGGTCGGTAAAGTTGTTCTCCTCACGCGAGCGCAACCGGCGGATCAACGCTTCGGTAATCACAGATGCCGAAACATTCAGGTCGATCGCCTCGAAGACCGTCCAGCGGCCTTCGCCGGAGTCCGGCACAAATGCCTCGAGACCGTCGAGTGTCGGGTTCTTCTTGAGCGCATCGGCCGTGAGGTCCAGCAGCCACGAACGCACCACCGAGCCATAGCGCCAGATCTCCGAGATCTGCACGAGGTCGAGATTCATCGGCGTCTTCGCCTTCATGATCGAGAAGCCCTCGGCATACGCCTGCATGATGCCGTACTCGATGCCGTTATGGATCATCTTCACGAAGTGGCCGGCGCCCGTCGGGCCTGTGTGGCCCCAGCCTTCATGCGGTGCGGGCGCGAGCGCCTCAAAGATCGGCGTGAGGTACTTTACCGGCTCATCGTCGCCGCCGATCATCATCGAATAGCCTTCGGTGATGCCCCAGATGCCGCCTGACGTACCTACGTCGACAAACTCAAAGCCTTCCTTCTTCAGCTCATCATGCCGGCGCTGCGTGTCTTTGTAGTTCGAGTTGCCGCCATCGATAAAGATGTCGCCCGGCTTCATGTAAGGCTTCAGACCGGCAATCGTCTGATCCACCGGATCGCCAGCAGGCACCATGATCCATACCGCGCGGCGGCCAGTGAAGGCCTCGTCCAGTTCCTTGAGCGAGTGCACACCCACCGATCCGGCATCGATCAGCTTCTGCACGGCCGCTGCATTGAAGTCGAAGCCAATTACGCGATGCCCTGCCAGCCGCAGCCGCTCCGCCATATTGCCGCCCATCTTGCCGAGTCCGATGATTCCGAGTTCCATGATGATCCGTCCTTCTTCCAAAACTTTTGTCTAGGGATGTCCTGCATACCAAATGCCACAGGATATGACACCTCTTAGAGAGTAATCCGAATCACTGTCAATGGCACGTGAACGTCTTTTATGAATCGCTCCACTCGCGGCCCGATGTACAAAACAATACGTCGCACCGCCCGAAGAAATTGCCGACCGGCCCCGCAACTTGCTCTGTATCACTGTCCCGCTGGAAAGTCTGCGCCTACCGTCGTATCGCGCCAGTCTGCGACGTCCTTCAGCAACGCATCGATCTTCCCCTGCAGCCGCGGTATGCCCCCCGCACCCAGCAACAGATGCAGCGGCGGATTACCCGTTTCAACTGCCTTTACAATCGCCGCGACGGCCTTCTTCGGATCGCCCGGCTGCCTGCCGTTCTGCTGCTCGGCATACTCACGCAGCTTGCCTGCGGTCGCATCATAGTCGGCGATGCGCTTGGCCGCAGCCATGTCTCCGCGCGCGAGGAAATCCGTCCGGAACGGCCCCGGCTCCACGATCATTACCTCGATCCCCAGCGGCTTTACCTCATGCGCCAGTGCTTCGCTGATGCCCTCCAGCGCAAACTTGGTGCCGTTGTACATCCCAAACCCCGGCGTTGCCACCAGACCGCCGATCGACGACAGGTTCACGATCGTTCCGCTCTTCCGGGTGCGCATCTGCGGCAGCACGGCCTGCGTCATCCGGATCAGCCCAAACACATTGGTCTCGAACATCGGCCGGTACTCAGTCTCGTCGGACTCCTCCACCGCCCCCACCATGCCATATCCGGCGTTGTTCACCAGCACATCGATCTTCCCGAACCGCTGCGTCGCCGCGGCCACCGCCGCATCTACCTGCTCGGAGCGCGTCACGTCCAACCCCAGCACCAGTGCCGTCTCAGGGTATGCCTTGGCAAGTTCTGCGAGCAACTCCGTCCGGCGCGCCGTCGCCACTACGCTGGCTCCGCGTGCCAATAACAACTCCGCCAACTCCCGACCCAGCCCCACCGAAGCCCCGGTGATAAACCAGACCTTACCTTCAAGCGATCCATTCAACGTATTCGACATATTACATATGACGTTCGACCCGGCTCCCACGATGCAACGGAGTCATCCTCACAAAAAACTGCACGATGAAACACCTTTAAGCGTATTGTGGCAGGCGGATTGCGAATCGGTGAACGGCGCAGCCTGAAGTTTCGCTGCCCGCCGAGACGCTCTCCGATCGGAGAACGTCATGCTGAAACCGCTGCTGTGCCTCTCCACGCTACTGCTGATCGGTGCCTCATCACCGCAAACTGCTGTGCCCGCTCCGACACCCATCCCGCCGGACGCCGCCAAAATGGTGAGCCCGGTGAAACCTACAGCCGAATCGCTGGCCCACGCCAGAAAGGTCTACGGCTACGAGTGCGCCCTGTGCCACGGCCCCACCGGCAACGGCAAGGGCGACGTCGCCGCGCAGATGAACCTACCCCTGAAGGACTGGACCGACCCTGCATCGCTAAAGGACATGACCGACGGCGAGCTGTACTACATCATCCTCAAAGGCCGTGGAAGCATGACCGGCGAAGAAGGCCGCGCGAGCCCCGAAGTGCTGTGGAACATGGTCACCCTGGTACGGGCCTACGGCAAACACTAGGCAAGCGCCGCGGCTTGGACTGGCCAGAAGCTAGGCTAACCCTGGGTGGTCTGTTGGCTCCATCCACAGCTTGCCCGCCAGCATCAGCGCCACCAGCATCGCCGTGCAGATGGCAAAGACGCTGCGCACGCTGGTATGGTCGGCGAGGATGCCGGAGAGCAGCAGCCCAAGAATCTGCGCGGCGAAGATGGTCGACATCGTGGTGGAACCCACGCGCCCCATCAGCTCATGCGGCGTCTCTTCCTGCATCAGCGTCTGCGACGGAACGATGATTCCAGCGCACGCAAAGCCGATAAGGAAACATCCGAGCACGGTCAGGACGATCGGCAAGGTGACATGAACCAACGGCAGCACCACAGCGAATATTGGGGCGACAAACAACAACCCTGTCCCGAGTGCGATGCCCCCGAGACCGAGATAAACCTGCGTCGTGTTCGCAATGCGCTTAGCGAAGACGTTCAGAAGGTTAACACCTGCGAGCAGGCCTACTCCGATCGATGGGCTCACCACGCCGAAGACGGTGGATGATGCGTGTAGCGTGTCGCGAACATAGATAGCGATCAGCGGGCCGAAGCATCCCATGACGAACATGCCGGCGGCAAGGGCCACGATAACAAAGAGTAGGGCGGCGTGGTGCAGGATGAAGCTGGCTCCCTGCTTCATGTCCGTCAGGATGCCCGCCACCGCACCGGTTTGCTTCGATTTCTCGACCGCGGGTTTCGCCGGCAGAATCAACGCCAGTGAAAAGATCAACGACCCGGATGCAAGGAAGCTCAGGCCATCGAGGCCATAGCAGGCACGTGCGCCAAAAACGTTCACCACTGTGATCGCAATCGGCGCACCGACGATGCGCATAATAAACATCACCTGCTGCATGAGTGCATTGGCCGAACGCAGTCCGTGCATCGGCACGGCTGAGCGGATCGCAACACCCTGGGCTGGCCCGAAGAAACTTGAAAAGACGCTGATCGACGCCATCACCACGTAGAAACCCCAGATGCTGTGCACGAAAAACAGCAGCAGGCACAGCGCGGCGCGCGTGTAGTCGCTGCCCACCAGAGTCAGCTTCACCGGCCAGCGATCGACGAAAACGCCGCTGATCACGCCCAGCACAGCAATCGGCAGAAGGTACGCGATATTGAGCCCCGTAACCTGCTGCGGCGTCGCATGCAGCTGAAACGTCATGACGTCGATGATCGCAAACAGCGCCAGGAAGTCACCAAACACGCTAACGATCTGCGCATACCAGAGCCGCCGCAGCGTGGGCACACGCAGCACCTCGGCCATCGAAAGAGGCTCGACCGCTGGAGTGGGCACAGGCGCAGCCTCAGCGGGCGCATCGACGAGTTCGGAATCGACTTCGTTAAAAGCAGCTTCGCTCATAGGTATTCCCCTAGAGATGCGAGTGCGGTAATGCGAGATGCGGAGATAATCGTGATTACAGCACTCGAAGCCGGTCCGAACCTAGTCCGCCAGCTCCACCAGAATCACCTGCTCGTCGTCATCGATCTCGCGCAACTTCACCTCGATGATCTCGCGGCGCGACGTAGGCACAGTGCGGCCGATAAAGCGGGCCTCGATCGGCAGTTCGCGGTGGCCGCGGTCGATCAGCACCAGTAGCTGCACACTCTTCGGGCGGCCGTGATCGAACAGCGCATCCAGCGCGGCGCGAATCGTGCGGCCCGTGTACAGCACATCGTCCATCAGGATGATGTCGCGGCCATTGACGTCGAAGCCGATGTCGGCCTTCTCGACCACAGGCCGAACGTCGCGGGTGGAGAGGTCGTCGCGATAGAAGCTGATGTCGAGCACACCCGTATCCACCGGCGCCTTCTCGATGGTGGCAATATGCTTGGCGATGCGCTGCGCCAGCGGCACGCCGCGGCGCTTGATGCCCACCAGTCCGAGGTTCGCTGCGCCGTTATTGCGCTCGACGATCTCATGGGCCAGGCGGACGAGCGTGCGCTCGATCTCGGAGGCGGAGAGCAATCGGCCCTTCTCGCGGAGGCGGGGCTTGGCGGTGGTCTCGGTGACGGCGGTGCTGGTGGTATCGCTCATGGCTGAGGAGATGATACCAGTGCCAGTTACCGGCGGACACTCCCCCGCGAACGGAGCAGGCCGGAAAACGAACCGGCGACCGCTGCATACAGGGCGTAAAGCCCCACCATCACAGCCGCGTCCAGCAGGAACAGCGCAGCGCGGTACTCCGGCAGGTTATACAGATCAAAGGCTCGCTGCAGCTCCGCCTTGTCCATCCCAAACGCCCTGACGACATCAGGCGACTGCATCTGCGCAAAGAGAGCGGTAATCTGTTGATCGATCACCGCGCCCTGATGCAGCGCAAAGCGCATCACCAGCAGACGGAAGGTGCCGATCAGCAATCCGGCAACGCCAATGGACAGCCCCGTAAGCAGACCGAACCGTGCGCCGAAGCGTACCGTGATCCGGCTCTGCGGGTGCCGCGCAGCGTAGATGCCCACCAACACGATCGGCGCAATCAGCAGCCATAGCACCGCAAACAGGCCCAGTGCCGGGAACGTCAGCCCCGCTAGCAGCAGCAGGCCAAACAGCGCTCCGCCCAGCGCAATCAGCTGCAGCGCGCGCGGCCACACAATCGCTGTGGGGTCGGATACCGGCTCGATCGGCAAGTTCTCCATCTCCGCTGCACTGGCAGGGTTCTGCGCGGCCAGCTGCTGCTGCTCGAACTGCTCGCGCAGCTCCTCGGACAGGATGACCTGGGGCGCGCCGCAGTGCGGGCAGTAAAGTAGATCGCCGGAGACCTCAACAGGGAGATCCCCATGGCAGCGGGAGCAGAGACGAACGGGCACAAGCTTAAGGCTATCAGACTGTGCCCGCTGTTCTCTCGCTGTCCCTGTTACTCGATGTTCTTGCCGTCGTGGCTGCCAAGGTGCGTCGGCAGATCCAGCACGACCAGGCCGATCTTGGTTCCACCGTCCTTGGGCTCGACGCCGACGATGTGCTGATGCTGCTCGGAGCCGGTGCGCAGTTCAAGGCTGCCCGAGTCCTGGTCGCCGGTGGTGATGGATACGCCCTTGTGGCCGTGGTCGCCAGTGCTGATGTGGGTACCGTTGTCATCGCAGCCGAGGCCCTGGCTAGTGCGGACAGGGGTGCCGACAGTTTTGCTGCCGTGGCAGGTGATGATGTCACCGTAACGCTTGGCAAGGTCCTTACGATAGAACGCGATGACCTTGTCAGAGGAGTCGGAAGTCTGAAAGGTGGCCGCCTTGACCCCGAGGTGGAAGTCGCCGAAGCTCATATTCACATTGGCGTTATTACCGTTATCGCCGTCACCGTCTTTGACCGGTACGGCGCCAGGATACGCTGTAAAGCCAATCGATGCGGTGTCAGTGGAGTTGTCGGTGTTCACCTTCATGCCGCCGAAGGGCGTGCTGATATCGACGTTCTTCTTATCACCATGATCGTCGGTAGTGACGCGGCAGCCGCAGAGCAGTAAGCAGGCCAGTATAGAGGCAGCAAGTATGCGAGTGTTGAGAGACATCCCATCCTCCATAGAATCTTTCCTGACAGTGGAAGGATACGTCCCGCCAACGTATGTGGTTCCCAGAAACTGTAGAAACCTGGTGACACCGAACCCAAAAGCGTCTCACCACGAGGCATCTTTCTCTACGCGTTAGGGTTACACTTGCTGCGCGCATGGCGCGAAAGGTGAGGCCGAAGATGATCTCTCTGCGTTGGAAGTTCAGGTACACAGGTTTGATCGCTGCCGGATTGCTCGCGGCGTTGGTGGCAGCTCCAATGTTGAAGGCGCAGGACTTCAATCAGCCGGGACCGAATCAACCGGGACCAGATGATCCCAACGCAGTCGATCCGCCCGCCCGCGTCGCCCGCGTCAGCGTCCTGCAGGGCAACGTCTCGCTGGAGCCGGCCAGCGTGCAGCAGTTCAACACCGCTGAGGTCAACTACCCCATGACCACCGGCGACCGCATCTACGCCGACGTCGGCGCAGTCGCGGAGCTGCAGACCGGCCAGATCGCCGCGCGTCTCGGCCAGCGCACCGACCTCACTGTGACCGCCATGACCGACACGCTGGCTCAGTTCGGCCTGGCGCAGGGCAGCGTTCATCTGCGCACCTTCAACGTCTACCAGGGCGAAGCCGTGGAGCTCGACACCCCTAGCGTGGCTGTCACCGTATTGCAGGCCGGCGACGTTCGCGTCAACGTCGACCCCGGCAGCGGCAACACCACCATCGGCGTCTTCAGCGGACAGGTGCAGGTGAACGGCAACAACGTGCAGCAGGTGCTGGAGCCCGGCGAGTGGCTGCTCGTCGCACCCAACGGCGCCGAACCTATCCGCGGCATGCAGCCCGACGGCCTCGACTCCTTCTCTGCGCAGCGCGACAGCCTGTACCTGAACGCGATGGCCGCCGAGCAGCAGTACGTCAATCCCGGCACCATCGGCGCGGAGGACCTCAGCGGCTACGGCACCTGGCAGGACTCCGACGACGGTCCCGTCTGGTATCCCACGAACGTCGCCGTCGACTGGCAACCCTACCAGGACGGCCACTGGGCGTGGGTTGCGCCGTGGGGATGGACGTGGATCGAGTACGAGCCGTGGGGCTTCGCGCCCTTCCACTACGGCCGCTGGGGCCAGTTCGGTGGCCGCTGGGGTTGGAGGCCCGGCCCGCCCATCGCGCGCCCGGTGTACTCGCCCGCACTGGTCACCTTCGTCGGCGGAGCGAACTTCGCCATCGGCGGCGTTGGCGTCACCGCGTGGTTCCCGCTCGGCCCCGGCGAGGTCTACCGTCCCTGGTATCACGCCAGCGGTCTGTACACCAACCGCGTCAACGTCTCCAACATCTACAACCGCAACGTGACGCAGGTGCGCAACATCTACAACCAGCGCACGATCGTGAACAACTACACGGTCGTGAACAATACGTACGTCAACCGCAACGTCGGCACGGTCGCCGTCTCGCACGACACCTTTGCCGGTGGCCACCGCGTGCAAGGCGCACAGGTGCATGTGGATGCGCAACAGATCGCCGCTGCGCCGGTGCTGCCGCATCCCGTTGTCAGCCCTGAACGCGGAACCGTCATCGGCACACCAGCGCGAGCGATACCACCGGTGATCTCGCGCCCAGTGCTGGCCTCGCACGAGGACACAGCCGTACGCCCCGGCACGTTCATAAACCGCGGAGCGCAACCGCAGCCAGTGCAGCCGCAGATTCAGCGGCCGCAGCCCAATGCAGCTCCGCAGCCGAACGTACCTCAACAGAGGCCGCAGCCGCTCCAACAGCCACTACCAGTTCAGCAACGGCCAACTCCGCCTATGCAACAGCCGCAGGTTCAGCAGCAGGAACGCGCCCCGCAGCAGGTACAACGGCCTGAGCCGCAGCAGCCCGCCCCGCAGGAGCAGCCGCGTGTGCTCTTCAACAAGGCCGTTCCCCCGCCACCACGGCCCAGCTTCGACCAGCAGCGCGAAGCGATCCAGCAGAACGATCCAGGTCGCCCTCTGGGCCCACAGCAGCTGAACAACCTGCGCGAGAACCGTCCCGCAGGGCCACCGCAGCAGGCCGAACAGCCTCACCCTCAACCCCAGGCGCCACGTCCTCAACCCCCGGCACCGCACAACGACATGCAGCGCCCGGCCGGTCCACCCAAGAAGTAACGAACGCAACCCCTATCGAGCGGGGCCGCAGCTAAAGTTTGCGGCCTCGTCGATACTGCCGTTGCCCTTGTAGCGCGCAATCAGCGGGTACGGGCACAGCGGACGCGTGCGGTCCACGTTGCCAGCCGAGCTATGCGCAGCGACGATGCTCTCCGGCGCTTTGCCCTGCTCCACCCAGGCCTCCATCACCGAGATCTTGTCGAAGGTGTCCGGCCCTTCGCCGCCAGAGCAGTGGCCCATGCCCGGCTCCATGAAAAGTCGCACCCACGCCGACGACTTCGCCGCATCGCCGCTGTCGGCAACAGTGGCCTTGTAGAACTCAACCGTCGACCCCGGCGCGACCTGCTGATCGGCCCAGCCGTGATACAGCAGCAGCTTGCCGTGTTTGGCGAACGCCGCAAGGTGCGGGTCCATCTCGTCGACGTCCTTGTCGATGGTGTTCGCCTTGGCAGCATCGCGGTCGAGATCGAAGCTGCGCCAGTCCCAGTTCGCATCGTGATAGACGACGTAGCGGAACTGGTCGTAGAACAGCTCCGCAGGCTCCGGACCACCCGCCATCCGCGCCCAGCGCAGCTCCGTGCCCGGCTCAAGCCCCGGAAAGTACACCATGCCGGTCTTCCCTGTCGCCGGGCTGATGAGCGTCTGCGCGCTCTGGACCTGCCGCGGGGTCAGACACTCCGGCCCGTCTCCTTCCTTGCACGTAAGGGCCGCAAAGTCCGGATGGCAGCTCTCGGGATCTTCGATCAGGCCGTCCTTCAGCCCGTCGTTGGCATCGCACGCCGCAAGCACCGCCTGATGAATCATCGGGTACTTCGCCGGGGGAATATATGCAGCGGGGTCTTTGAACGTCTCATTCGCCAGCCACAGCGCCCAGGCATTCCGCCGCACATTGGCCGGATCGCCGGCAATGATCCCATCGAACTCATCTGGATACCGCGCAGCCTGAATCAGCCCTTCGCGCCCGCCGCCGGAGCAGCCATCCCAGTACGAATAGCGCGGCGCTGCCCCATAGAACGCCTGGATCAGCGTCTTGGCCTCAACCGCCATCTCATGCTCAGCGCGATACGCAAAATCAACGAACTTCTCCGGATGCCCGGAGATAAAGCTGGCGCTCGGACCGGTGTGGCCGTCATCCGTAGCGCTGGCCGCGTAGCCCCGCCGCAGCGCGTCCGCCAACGCACCATAAGCGATAGACCCGCCCCAGCCGCCGCTGCCCAGCGCGAGGTACTTCCCGTTCCAATGGCTAACCGGCATCCAGACCTCGATCCCAATCGCGGAGTCAGCCGTAGGCGCAAGCGTCGCAGCCACGCGGCAGAACGGAGGGAGACTCGCCATCGCTTTGCGACTGTCCGGCGGCATGAACGCACCCGCCGCAATGAGAGCTGCCGTCGTGATATGAACATGCGGTGAGGCGGACTTCGCAAGTGCCTCGCAGGAGTGGGCGGCATGCGCGGTAGTTACGGAGACGAGCAGCAGCGCCACTGTAGACAAAATCCCTCGAAATGCCATGACCCGAACTATAACGGACTCCGAATACAGGAAACCGGCCCCATGCCTTCCTGCGGAGGTTGGTTCCTGCGACGAAGTTTTCATGCAGTTTTGTACGTGGCCTGATCTGCCGTTCACTGGCAAAGACCCGCAGCACGAGTACACTAGTTGGAGCGCTCGAAGCGACATCTCCAGGTGCACGGAGTGAACGTGCCCGCCCGCAATACTACTAATAAAAGGACAGGTAATGAGTGATCTGCAGCAAGACGCCCTAGACCAACTTTCGATCAACACGCTCCGTTTGCTGGCCGTCGACCAGGTGCAGAAGGCCAACAGCGGCCACCCCGGAGCACCGCTGGGCTGCGCGCCAATCGCGTACCTCCTGTTCCACAAGCTGATGAAGTTCAATCCGGCCGACCCGAAGTGGAGCGACCGCGACCGTTTCGTGCTCTCCAACGGACACGCCTCCGCGCTGCTCTACGGCGCTCTGCACCTCACCGGCTATGACCTCCCGATGAGCCAGCTGGAGCAGTTCCGCCAGTGGGGCTCGCACACCGCCGGTCACCCCGAAGTGCACGAGACCCCGGGCGTCGAGGTCACCACCGGCCCGCTCGGGCAGGGCTTTGCTATGTCCGTCGGCCTTGCCATTGCGGAAAAGCACCTCGCCGCCATCTACAACCACGAGAACCACACCCCGGTCGACCACCACACCTACGTCCTGTGCGGCGACGGTGATCTGATGGAAGGCATCTCGCACGAGTCCGCGTCGCTCGCCGGGACCCTGGAGCTGGGCAAGCTGATCGTCCTCTACGATGACAACCTCATCTCCCTCGACGGCCCCACCGACCTCAGCTACACCGAGGACGTGACTAAGCGTTTCGAGGCCTACCACTGGCAGGTGCTCCACGTCGCCGACGGCAACGACCTCGTCGCCCTCGAGAACGCCATCAAGGAAGCCAAATCAGAGACGAAGAAGCCCACGCTGATCCGCGTTCGCACAGTCATCGGCTACGGCTCGCCCAAGGCCGGCACGAACAAGGTGCACGGCGAAGCGCTCGGTGCGGAAGCCACCAAGGCCACCAAGAAGAACTTCGGCTTCCCCGAGGACAAGAGCTTCTACGTCCCCGAAGAGGCCGGCAAGAACTGGCTGCAGGCCAAGGACAAAGGCGCGAAGGCTCAGGCTGAGTGGAACGAGAAGTTCGCCGCCTACAAGAAGGCCTACCCCACGCTCGGCGAGCAGTACGAGCGCACCTTCGCCGGCAAGCTAAGCGACGGTCTTGCCAAAGTCATCCCCGTCTTCCCGACCGAGAAGGCCGTGGCCACGCGCAACGCGGGCCAGGTGATCCTCAACGCGGTCGCTGGCATGGTGCCGGAGCTCTTCGGCGGCGCGGCCGACCTCACCGCCTCCACCAAAACCATCTTCAAGGACTCGCCCAGCTTCCACGTCGATCCAAAGGGCCGCAACGTCTTCTTCGGCGTACGCGAGTTCGGCATGCTGGCAGCGGTAAACGGCATCGCGGAGCACGGCGGTCTCATCCCGTTCGGCTCCACGTTCTTCACCTTCAGCGACTACTGCCGTTCGGCCATCCGCATGGGCGCGCTGCAGGGTAGCCACTCGCTCTACATCTTCACGCACGACTCCGTGGGCCTGGGCGAAGACGGCCCGACACACCAGCCGGTCGAGCACCTGATGTCGCTGCGCGTCATCCCGCAGCTCACCGACTTCCGCCCCGCTGACGCCAATGAGACCGCCGCAGTATGGCAGCTCGCGCTGGAGCGTAAGAGCCCCAGCTGGATGGCCCTCAGCCGCCAGGACCTGCCCGTCCTCGACGCCGAGAAGTACAAGGTAAACGCCGGCGTCCGCAAGGGCGCTTACGTGCTCGAAGCCTTCGGCAAGGACATCGTGCTTGTCGCGACCGGCTCTGAGGTCGAGGTGATCATGAAGGCTGCGCTTGAGCTCAAGGACGCCGGCATCAACGCCACCGTCGTCTCCATGCCCAGCTTCAAGATCTTCGAGGAGCAGAGCGAGGAGTACAAGCTGTCCATCTTCCCGCACGGCGTACCGAAGATCTCCGTCGAAGCCGGTGCCACGATGGGCTGGTGGAAGTACATCGGCCGCGAGGGCGTAGCCATCGGCATCGACAAGTTCGGAGCCTCGGCACCGGGCCCCATCGTGATGGAGCACTACGGCATCTCCGTTTCGAACGTCGTCGCCCACGCAAAGAAGCTGGTCAAGAAGTA
>CAJCIM010000152.1 GCA_903970395.1 Acidobacteriaceae bacterium | reverse complement strand
GGCCTCGGCACCGGCTCTACCTCACGCATGTTCATCCAGGCGCTCGGCGCACGCGTGCAGAACGAAGGCCTCAGGATCCGTTGCGTAGCCTCCAGCGACGCCAGCACCGAACTCGGCCGCTCGCTCGGCATGGAGGTCGTCACGCTCGCGGAGCTGCCGGAGCTGGACCTCTACATCGACGGCGCGGACGAAGTGGCACCTGGTCTCGCGCTCATCAAGGGCGGCGGAGCTGCTCTCCTACGGGAAAAGATCGTCGCCAGCGCGGCAAAGAAGTTTGTCGTCGTCGTCGACTCCACCAAGCTCGTCCCCCATCTCGGCAAGTTCCCTCTGCCTGTCGAGGTCATCAAGATGGCGCTGCCACTGGTCGAACGCCGCCTCAGCGACCTCGGCCTGAATCCGAAGTTGCGCATGCTCAAGGACAGCACCGCCCCACTGCTCACCGACGAGCAGAACTACATCCTCGACTGCCACTGCGGCCTCATCGAGAACCCCGAAGAGACCGCCGCCGAGATCCGCAGCATCGTCGGCGTCGTCGAGCACGGCTTATTCCTCGGCATGGCCAGCATGGCCCTCGTCGCCGGCGACAACGGCGTCACCGAGATCGACGACTAGCCTCTAGCGCACAGCCTCGTGCAAAGCACCACGCGCGGCATCCAGCACCAGCGCGACCTCCGCATCGCCATGCGCTGCGCCCACAAACGCAGCCTCAAACTGGCTCGGCGGCAGCCACACGCCGCGCTCCAGCATGCCGCGATGGAACGCCGCGAACGCCTCTGTATTCGACTTCTCCGCACTCGCAAAGTCCGTCACCGTCTCTGGCGTAAAGAACCACGTAAACATGCTGCCCACGCGGTTGGTCGTCAACCCGATGCCCAGCTCCGCTGCGATCTTCGCCACGCCATCCGCAATCGCCGCAGTCGTCTTCTCCAGCTTCGGATAGATCGCCTCGCGCCCAGCCAGCAAAGCCCGTAGCGTCGCAATCCCCGCAGCCATCGCCAGTGGATTCCCGCTCAGCGTCCCGGCCTGATACACCGGCCCCAGCGGCGCAAGATAATCCATCACCTCCGCGCGGCCACCAAAGGCACCCACCGGCAACCCGCCGCCGACGATCTTCCCCAACGTCGTCAGGTCCGGCGCATACTCGCCTGCCTCAAATCCATAAAGCTCCTGCGCGCCTCCCGAAGCCAGCCGGAAGCCCGTCATCACCTCGTCGAAGATCAACAACGCACCATGCTTCTTCGTGATCTCGCGCAGTCCCTTCAGATACCCAACCGCCGGAGCAATCGTGCCGGCATTGCCCACCACCGGCTCCAGGATCACGCACGCAATCTCATCGGGCCGCGCAGCAAAGGCCGCCTCTACCGTGGCCAGATCGTTGTACGGCAGCGCGATCGTATGCTTCACCGTCTCCTCAGGAACGCCCGCACTCCCCGGAATCCCAAACGTCGCCACGCCGCTGCCTGCCTTCACCAACAGCGCGTCAGAATGGCCGTGATAGCACCCCTCAAACTTGATAAAGAACGGCCTGCCTGTGAACCCACGCGCCAGCCGAATCGCGCTCATGCACGCCTCTGTGCCAGAGCTTACAAACCTCAGCTTCTCCACACTCGGGAAACACTGCTGCACCAGTTCGGCCAAATCCGCCTCCGCCGCCGTGCTCGCACCAAACGACGCGCTCTTCGTCGCGGCCTGCTGGATCGCCTCCACCACCGCCGGATACGCGTGCCCCAGCAGCATCGGCCCCCAGCTGCCGAACATATCCACAAACCGATTACCGTCCGCATCCATCAGGTACGCGCCTGCTGCGCTCTCCACAAACGGCGGATGCCCACCCACCGCACGAAACGCCCGCACCGGCGAGTCTACGCCTCCCGGTAAAAATCTCTCAGCACGCTGCTGCAACACACCCGAACGCGAAAACGATAGCTTCATCTCTCCAGTATAAGAACTCCAATCCACCGTCACTTCACTCTTTCTGACAGGCGTCGCTGATACACTGACCGCATCGCGCCTTTATGTCGATCGTGCTCGGTTCGTGCTTCACTGCCCGGCTACTGCTTCGCTTCGTCCTGCTCGCCTACTGGCATAACTTAACTTCGCTCACTTCACTTCTCAGGCGCGCGGCAACCGCCACGTTCTGAGCCCTGTTGTCCGTATCTGCTTGAGGCTTCTTACCGTGAAACACCCCTCTGAAAACGGTGCCAGCTCCGCCACCGCACGCGCCGCCGAACAAGACGACCGCGGCCTGATGCCTACCGACCCGCGCCTGCTCGCCAACGACCGCATCAAGGGTCTCGCGCGCCGCACCTTCAACAAGAACGTGCTCTCCGAGATCGGTGGCTTCAGCGGCCTCTTCTCGCTCGACGCCGAGCGCTTCCCCGACCCCGTTCTGGTCTCCTCCACCGACGGCGTCGGCAGCAAATTGCAACTGGCAGCCCAACTCGGCCTGCATGCCAGCATCGGCGCGGACCTCGTCAACCACTGCGTCAACGACATCGCTATCCAGGGCGCAACACCGCTCTTCTTCCTAGACTACTTCGCCACCGGGCGTCTCGACCCGGAGATCATCCAGCAGATCATCTCCGGCCTCGTCGACGCCTGCCGCGCCAACGGCTGCGCCCTCCTCGGCGGCGAAACCGCGGAGACCCCCTCGCTCTACGGCCCCGATGAGTACGAACTCGCCGGCTTCATCACCGGTGTCGTCAGCCGTCCGCGCCTGCTCACCGGCGCTGCCATCGCAGAGGGCGACTGCCTGCTCGGTCTGCCCTCCAACGGCCTGCACACCAACGGCTACACGCTCGCGCAGAAGCTGCTCTTCGAAACTGCCGGCTACGCTCCCACGCAGTACATCAACGAGCTGGGCGATAAGGTCGCCGCGGCCCTTATGCGGCCGCACCGCAGCTACCTCGCTCCCATCCGCAAGCTCATCCAGGCGGAGGTCGTCAGTGGCTTCGCGCACATCACCGGCGGCGGCATCACAGAAAACCTCCCACGCATCTTCCCGCGCGGCCTTGCCCCTCACGTCGACTGCTCCACCTGGGAACCACCGCCGCTCTTCACCCACCTGCAGCAGCTCGGCGGCCTCACCCGCGACGAGATGTTCGCCCACTTCAACATGGGCATTGGCCTGGTCGCCGTCGTCCCGGCCCCGCTGTTGAAGAAGGCGCGCATGATACTCACCCGCATCAACGAGCGCTCCATCATGATGGGCCGCGTCGTCCGCAAACCCAGCACCAAGGTCGTCTACAGCTAGAGAGCTAGACTGCTACTCTTCCCACGGATTGATCACCGGAACACCAGCGGCAAGAAACGGCTCTATATCGCGGGTCGCGACAATGAATCCATATATCGCAGCGATCGCCGCGATATATCCATCGGCTACTGGCAGGGTGTATCTCTTCGCCTTCGCTTTCATAACAAGTTCGGCAAATTTGTAACCTGCTGCCCGATCAAAGGGCAACACCCGATTAGCGAAGCCATCAATGGCGCTATTGATGCCAGCACTGAGCGCATCTCTTCTCTTGCCGTCAGGCAATCTGGCAAGCCCCTCTTGAAGTTCCGCCACACTGATTGCTGTCAAGAACAACAGTTCTTCTGCTTGTCGATTTAACCACGCTAGCACCCGAGAACTCGGAACAGGCTTGGATATCTCCGAGATCACGTTCGTATCGAGAACGATCATTCGAAGATTGCCGGTTCAGACGGGCTCTTGTCACGCTTGATCTCTGGAAGAGAGTATCCGCTTCTCCTGAAAATGTTATGCAGCTTTGTCCCGAACCCACTTCCGCCCTCGGGCCTCACCGCCGCATCCAAAATCGCCCGCACCTCGGCCTCTGCGCTTGTTCCCCGCGCCTTCGCCCGCGCTTTCAGCGCTCTGTGCGTCTCCACCGAGATGTTCCTCACCGTAATCGCAGGCATCGCTCACCTCACGCCACGATGATATCACTCCCGGAAAATTGATATCACTTTTTCTTACTGCTGTATCCGCGACACCAGCGGGTACGTATAGACCAGCAGCGCACCCAGCGCGATCACCAGCGACTGAAAGTACGCGAACGACTTCAAATCACCTGTCTCCGGCACGTCGCGCGTGAACACCTTCCACAGCAGCGCCAGCCCCACCACCAGAAACACCCACTGCACGTTGTCGGTGGAAAGCGTCGGCCCCAGCGTCAGTCCGAAGAACACCAGGCACGTCACCGACAGCAGCGCACGCTGCATCTGGCTCAGCGCGTACACCGCCTGCGCGCCATCCAGGCCCAGCAGAGGAATCAGATTGATCAGGTTCAGCCACGCCGCCGTGTACGCCAGCACCAGAAACAGCGGCAGATGCGTACCCCAGAAGATCGCAAAACACGCCAGCGCAGACGTCAGCCCGAACAGCGGCCCCGCCAGAGCAATCGCAGCCAGATCCTCGCGGCTGACGCCCTGCCCATACCAGCGCACATAGGCTCCCATGCCCGGCAGAAAGAACGGCATGTCCGCCTTCAACCCGCGCCGTCGCACTGCAATATAGTGCCCCATCTCATGGATCAGGATGCACACCGTAAATCCCGCCGCAAACTGGAACCCGAACAGCGCCCAGTAGATTGCGAAGAACGCAAAGAAGCTCAGCAGAAACTTCAGCTTGAAGATCAGAAATAGAAACGACTTGATCTTCAGCAGAAACAGCGCCACCGGGGCGAACGGCCCCAGCCGCTTGCTCCACTTCGCCTTCTGGTCTTCCGCCGCCTTCAGCCGCGCGTCAATCTGCGCCACATGCTGTGCGATCCCCATTGCCTGCTGCGTGTCGCCGGGCAGCCACGTCAGCGCGATCTGCCATACCGCTCGCGCTTCGTTCCACTTCTGCTGCTGCTCCAGCTGCTGCGCCTCAAACGCCAGCTGCGACAGGTACTGCCCATAGGTCAGGGCCCGGCAATCAGGACAGGCAAGCGTGCCATCGGGCAGCCAATGGCTGCACGCCGGACAGCTGTGAATCACCTGCGGCGGTGACGGGACGTTCGGAACTGCAGAAGCGCTACTCATACTGCCTTCATTCTAGTCCCGCCAGCTTTCGCACCACTTCAAAAACACTCCGAAAGTGCTGCTTCGCCAGCATTGTCATCGCATCCAATGCACCATGTCGACCGCACCGAACCACCTCTTCTCGCCGCTGCAACAGCGCTCGCTCACCCTGCCCAACCGCATCGTCGTATCACCCATGTGCGAGTACAGCGCCGTCGACGGCCACGCCACCGACTGGCATCTCGTGCATCTCGGCAGCCGCGCCATCGGCGGAGCAGCCGTCGTCATGACCGAAGCCGCTGCCGTCAGCCCCGAGGGCCGCATCACCCCCAGCGACCTCGGCATCTACTCCGACGACCACATCCCGCAGCTTGCCCGCATCGTCGACTTCATCAAAGCCAACGGCAGTATCCCTGCCATGCAGCTCGCGCACGCCGGCCGCAAAGCCAGCATGTCCAAACCATGGGAGACACCCAGCCGCACCCTTCCACCCGCTGAAGGCGGCTGGACCAATGTCGTCGCCCCCTCCGCGCTGCGCTTCCACGACGAGTACCCGCTCCCACACCAGCTCGACCGCGCCGGCATGGACAAGGTCATCGCCGACTTCATCGCCGCCACCAAACGCGCCGTTGCCGCCGGCTTCCTGCTCGTCGAAGTTCACGCTGCCCACGGCTACCTCCTCCACGAGTTCCTCTCACCGCTCTCCAACACCCGCACCGACGAGTACGGCGGCACACTAGCCAACCGCGCACGCTTCCCGCTCGAAGTCATCCGCGCCGTCCGCGCCACCTTCCCGCAGGATCTCCCCATCTGGGTTCGCGTCTCCGCCGTTGATTGGGTCGAAGGCGGTCTCACCCTTGAAGACACCACCGAGTTCGCGCGCCTCGTCAAAGCCGAAGGCATCGACCTCCTCGACACCTCCTCCGGCGGCAACGATCCGCGCCAGCAGATCCCCGTCGGCCCCGGCTACCAGGTCGCCTTCGCCGAGACCATCCGCCGCGAGACCGGCCTCGCCACCGGCGCCGTGGGCTTTATCACCGAGCCCGCGCAGGCCGACCAGATCCTTCGCACCGGACAGGCCGATGTGGTGCTGCTGGCCCGCGAGATGCTCCGCGACCCCTACTGGCCGCTGCACGCCGCCCAGACGCTCGGCCAGACCGTCCCCTGGCCCGTGCAGTATGCCCGCGCCGCCTCCGGCGAGGTGCCCCGGCGCGAGCCGCTGAAGGTCTTCCTCAAAGGCGAGGAGGTGCATCCAGTAAGGGATCCAGAGAAGACGGGCAAGTCTGGCAGCGGGTTCAGGGACTCTTTGGCCAGGGATGGTCTCAAGATCACATCAACGAGGCAAACGCCTGATGGTCGTTTCCTACATGAGGGTGAGGGCAGTGGAGCAATGATCATCTCCCGTGTTCCGCCCGAATACTGGGACTCGCTCAAGGAAAAGTAATCTACCACCCCCGCTCCATCCCCATTGCCCATACATGGCGCAACACCGATCTTGCCCCTCTATCGCCTACCCATCCGAGAGCCCTGTCCGCCCTCCACCCAAAACCTAAAGTGGCGCTTGAACCCAGGTTGTCGTATTTGATTCTGCGTGACTTCGGTCACCACCCAACTGATTACCGTACCCGCGAAAACAACTATCGCCATCTTCAGACGATACCTATACTTTAATTTCGTACACAGAGCGCGGAGCGGTCCTGTGCCTCTCCCCAGCCGAACTTATCGGAGAAGCCACCCCACGCTGAGATATGGCCTCCCACCATCCAATTCGCAAAACCGTCAAGCCCACCGCGCCGCAGAACTCGCCCGAGATCCCCGACAAGCTCTACTTCCGCATCGGGGACGTCGCACGGCTGCTCGACCTGCCCGCCTACGTCCTGCGCTTTTGGGAGACCGAGTTCCCCCAGCTTAAGCCCAATAAGGGCGGCACAGGCCAGCGTCTCTACCGCCGACGCGACGTTGAAATAGAT
>CAJCIM010000151.1 GCA_903970395.1 Acidobacteriaceae bacterium | reverse complement strand
TGCGGGATGGGCGCGTGATTGGGGCGAAGGCTGTCGTGGTGACGACAGGGACGTTTTTGAATGGGCTGATCCACTGCGGAGAGCAGCAGTACACGGCCGGACGCAGTGGGGAGCCGGCGAGCGTGCTGCTGGGTGAGAGTCTGAAGAAGCTTGGGCTGCGCGAGACGCGGCTGAAGACTGGAACGCCGCCTCGGCTGGATGGGCGCACGATTGACTGGGCGCGGTTTGAAGAGCAGCCGGGGGATGATGACCCGACTCCGTTCAGCTTCAGGAGTTTGATGGCGCTGATGAATCCGAATCCCACTCATGACGATAAGGCCGTCATGAATGGGGCACCCAGTTCGTCAGCGACGTGGACGCCGCCGCTGCGGCAGATCAGCTGCCACATTGCGACGACTACGCCCGAGACGCTGCAACTGATTCGCGACAACGTGCACCGGTCGCCGATGTATACAGGGCAGATTGAAGGTATCGGGCCGCGGTATTGTCCTTCGATTGAAGACAAGATTGTGCGCTTTCCGGATAAGACGTCGCACCAGTTCTTCCTGGAGCCTGAGGGGCTGAACACGCATGAGGTCTACATCAACGGCATGAGCACGAGCCTGCCGATGGAGGTGCAGAGTGCGATGGTGCGCTCGATACCGGGGCTGGAAAATGCGGAGATGCTGCGACCCGGATATGCGATTGAGTATGACGCGATCGATCCGACGGAGTTGGACCGGACTCTGCGCGTGAAGAAATTTGAGGGGTTGTATCTCGCGGGGCAGATCAATGGGACGAGCGGTTATGAAGAGGCTGCGTGCCAGGGGCTGATGGCTGGGGTGAATGCTGCGCTGGCTGCAAAGGGACTGGGACAGAGTGTGCATCCCACCTTCGCCGACGAGGAAGCCGTCGGCGAAGATGGGATGCACACGGGTTGGCCGACGTTTACGCTGGATCGGACGGAGGCTTATACGGGCATTCTGATTGATGATTTGATCTCGAAGGGCACGGATGAGCCGTACCGGATGTTTACATCGCGGGCGGAGTTTCGGCTGCATCTGCGGATTGATAATGCCGATGCCCGGCTGACGCCGCATGGACGTCGGTTGGGGTTGATTGACGATGCGGCGTGGGCTGCGTTTGAGGCCAAGCAGGCGCGCGGTGCGGCGTTTGCGGCGATGATCGAGGCGGCTCGCGTGACCGATGCGGATGCGGCGACGCTTGCGGAGAACGGCTTCAGCTTTGTGAAGGGTGACCGCTACGGGCAGATTTTGAAGCGGCCCGAGGTGACAATTGAGTCGCTGCTGCCTCTGTTTGTGGAGCGCATGCGTGCGGTGACGGAGCTGGGGCCTTGGATTGCGGCGATGGAGGCTGTCGAGTTTGCGCGTGTGCCGGCGTGGGTGCGCAACGAGATGAAGTCTGTCGAGACTGGCATCAAATTTGCTGGGTATCTTGCGCAGCAGCAGCGCAGCATGGAGCGGCTGCGGCGCGATGAGGCACGTGCGATTCCCGAGTGGTTCGACTATCGCGGCTGCAGTGGGCTGTCGCGAGAGATGGTGGAGAAGCTGGATCGCGTGCGCCCGTCGACGCTGGGACAGGCCAGCCGCATTGCGGGCGTGACGCCGGCGGCGGTGAGCCTGATCCAGTGCTTTCTGGAGATCCAGGCGCATGGGCGAACGGCTTAATGTTTATACTGACCGCGTGGGCAACTCAGTCACAATCCGGACTCCCATACCGTCGGCCGATGAGGTCGCAGATAACCTTGGCTTGAGCAAGGCTCGCCGCGAGTTTCTGTCAGAGCTGGCATCGACGGTAAAGGTAAAGCGTTCCCCCAGCGGTGAGCATTCGACGGGCATGGCCCAGCGAGCGAAATCCCGCAGGAAGCGCTCCACGAAGAAAGCCGCATAATTGGCCACCTGCAGGGTTCGTGAAGACCGTGTCTTCCTCAATATCCCTTACGACCGGCAGTTCAAGAGTCTCTATATTGCTTATGTCGTCGGTCTGACGGAACTCGGGTTGCAGCCGACAGCCACTCTCGCTATTCCGGGTGGCGAGGCGAGGTTGGATCGTATCTTCGAGTTGATTCAGACGTGCCGCTACTCCGTCCATGATCTCTCTCGTGTGCAGTTGAGTCGCACGCCGCCCGCAACGCCTCGGTTCAACATGCCGTTTGAACTTGGAATGGCAGTAGCGTGGGCGAAACTCCATCCTGAACGGCACACATATATCGTCAGCGAGTCGGTGAACCGCCGCGCGCAAAAGTCCTTGAGCGATATGGCCGGTGCCGACTTCAACATTCATGGTGGCACCCCGCGGGGAGTCATGCGAGAGTTGTGCAACGCCTTCGTGCGCCAAAGGCAACGACCCACAGTCCCACAGATGATGCGCCGCTACGAGATGGTTTCGAGCCTTGTGCCCAGGATGATGCAGCAGAATGGCTCTGAGACTGTGTTTGAAGCCCGTGCCTTCGAAGACCTTATTGGCTTGGCCGCATATACTCGTGCGTTCGCCTGATCCAGTGCTTTCTGGAGATCCAGGCGCATGGCCGAACGGCTTAATCTTTTGACACTTCCCTAATCGTGTGGTGAGGCACTATAGTGGTCGCTCAGGCAGTTTGTAGTTAGCGTTTACTTTGGGGGAGAAGAAAAGCATGTTGAACAGCAGAACGACGCGGCGGCAGGCACTTAGGATGATGGGCGGGGCGGCTGCGGCCGGCGCGCTGGCAACACGTGGGTTGGGCTCGGCGCTGGCGCAGAGCGTGACGCCGGGCAAGTTTACCGACCAGCGCGCGTCGCTGGAGAGCT
Organism: Acidobacteriaceae bacterium; assembly: GCA_903970395.1. Classification (GTDB taxonomy): domain Bacteria; phylum Acidobacteriota; class Terriglobia; order Terriglobales; family Acidobacteriaceae; genus Granulicella. The sequence goes on along the minus strand of CAJCIM010000151.1, from coordinate 4,423 downwards.
ACCGAATTCCGGAGTGGTTTGCGGATGCGAAGTTCGGCATCTGGTCGCACTGGGGGCCGCAGTCGGCGGTGGGCGATGGCGACTGGTATGCGCGCAATATGTACATGGAGGGCTCGTCGCAGTATGAGTACCATGTGAAGCGCTTTGGGCCGCAGTCGAAGGTGGGCTACAAGGACCTGATCCATCTGTTCACGGCGGACCAGTGGGACCCCGAGCACCTGATGGATCTGTATCAGAAGGCCGGTGCAAAGTACTTCTTCTCGATGGGTGTGCATCATGATGGGTTCGATATGTGGGACTCGAAGTATCAGCCGCGGTGGAACGCGGTGGCATCGGGGCCGAAGAAGGACATCGTAGGGCTGTGGGGTGCGGCTGCCCGTAAGCGCGGGCTGCGGTTTGGCGTGAGCGAGCACCTTTCGAACAGCTTTGACTGGCTGGCGCCATCGCACTTGGCGGACACCAAGGGTCAGTATGCGGGTGTGCCGTATGACGGTCAGAATCCGGCGTTTGCTGACCTGTATCACGATTACTCGGGTGAGCCTAAGGACTATGCGAAGAGCATGTACAAGGAGGCGATGAGCCGGCAGGCTCCCGACTGGTGGAAGCTGCAGTACTTCAACAGAGTCAAGGACCTCGTAGATCAACACCAGCCAGACTTGCTGTATACCGACGGCGGGATTCCGTTCGAGCAGTATGGCGTAGGCACGGTGGCCGAGCTATATAACGTGGGCCCGCTGACGCCGCATGGCGCGCCGGGTACGGTGTACTTCAGCAAGACCAAGACGGACTGCATCGACGGCGCGAGTTGCACGCTGGACCACGAGCGCAGCGTGCTGGGCGAGATCGATCCGGTGCCATGGCAGACGGACACGTGCATCGGCGACTGGCACTACAAGGTGGGCCAGAAGTACAAGTCGCCGAAGAAGGTGATCGACCTGCTGGTGGACATTGTGAGCAAGAACGGGAACCTGCTGCTGAACATTCCGCTGCCGGCCTCGGGCGTGCCTGACCCCGAGGAGCTGAAGATCCTGGAGGGCATCACGGCGTGGACGAGCGTGAACGGCGAGGCGATCTATGCGACGCGGCCGTGGAAGATCTATGGTGAGGGGCCCTCGACGAAGGTGGTCATCAAGTCCAACGGCAAGGAGTTCGACCCGAACGAGGGCAAGAAGCCGGACCTCGTGGCGACGGACATCCGCTTCACGACGAAGGGCGACACGCTGTATGCACTGGTGATGGGCTGGCCCGAGGGCGGCGAGGTAAAGATTCCGTCGCTCGCGCTGGATGGGCCGCAGAAGCCGAGCAAGGCGGTGGATGTGCGCATGCTGGGGCAGGAGGAGCCGCTGAAGTTTGTGCATGACAGCAGCGGACTGCGCGTGACGCTGAAGGGCGACAGACCTGCGACGTCGGATATGGGTGTGGCGCTGAGGGTGCGGTTTGTGTAGGAGGGTTCGGATCGGTAGCGGCTTGCTTTGAAGGGGCGGGGCTTCAGCCCCGCTTTTATGCTGCAGACTTATTTTGTCTCCCTCCGGACGGCACAACGCCGTAACTTCTTCTCGCGCGAACGCCGTGCGGTTTTGTTTCTGGAGACCTTACAAACCTACTAGGAGAGTTTTTACCTGCATGACTTCGTCATCAATGCCGGACCATGTGCACCTCCTCATGAGTCCACATGTGCCGCTCGGGAAAACGGTGCAAGAGCGCAGTTGACGGCTGGGCTGAAGCCCAGCTTCTTCAAAGCCCTCTTCTTTCTGTGGCGAGCCCTTTTCCTCACTCGAAGCCGCAGCAGCCTAACCGAAGATGCGGCGGCATTGCAGGAATGCTTTTTAGCAGAATCCTTACATGGCAGAGGTATATGCTTAGGCTCGTATCGGAAAGGCTTTCAGATGCCGGTTTTCTTCGTTGGGTTCTTCATCATCGGGTTGTTCATTCTCATCGTTATTGCAAAGACGTATTACACCGTTCGCACGGCTACCGCGGGCGTGGTGGAGCGCTTTGGACGGTTTGACCGCATCACCCGGCCGGGGCTGCATCTGCTGATGCCGTTTGCGGAGCGTGTGTACTTCGTGGACCTGCAGGTTAAGCAGGCACAGTTTTCGGTGGAGACCAAGACGCGTGACAACGTGTTCGTGCAGATTCCGGTGAGCGTGCAGTACCAGGTGCTGGACGACAAGATCGCCGATGCGTTTTACAAGCTGTCGAGTCCGCAGAAGCAGATTGAGAGCTTCGTCTTCAACTCGATCCTTGGGCATGTGCCGAAGCTGACGCTGGATGAGACGTTTGAGCAGCAGTCGGGAATCTCCGTAGCGGTGAAGATTGAGCTGGATCAGATCATGTCGAACTTCGGGTTCAACATCCTTACCGCGCTGGTGACGGACATCATTCCGGACATCAAAGTGAAGGCCGCGATGAACGACATCAACGCAGCGCAGCGGGCGCAGGTGGCGGCGCAGGCGCGTGGCGAGGCAGAGAAGATTCTGAAGGTGAAGCAGGCCGAGGCGGAGGCCGAGTCGAAGGCTTTGCAGGGCAACGGCATTGCACGCGAGCGGCAGGCGATCATCGATGGTCTGTCGGCTTCGATTGAGCACTTTCAGCAGGGCGTTCCGGGTTCGACTCCGGAAGAGGTGATGGCGCTGGTGCTGCTGACGCAATACTTCGATACGCTGCGCGATATCGGCACACGTGGCGGCACGAACACGCTGTTTCTGCCGAACAGCCCGGGTGCTGCAGGTGAGTTTCAGACACAGATCCTCGCCGGACTTCGCGGCGGTCAGCCGCCAGCGCGAGGCATCGACGCTGCGCGCGCTGTGCTGCCCGAGCGGCCGGAGAACCCGCCAGCGCCGCCGGTGGGTACGCCGGGTACGCCTGATCCTTACACGAGCCGCTAGCCGTCTCTGATTTTTGCATCACAGAGATAGAGAGACTTCGTGTATGAGTTGGATGGGTAAGCTGCGTGCAGGCCGAGTTCAGGCTTTAGGACTTCTGCTGGCATTTGGATTTGTGCCGATGGCGTGGGCGCAGGCATCGTCGCCGTCAGCGTCGGCTGAGAGCGCCACGCCTCAGGGCAACGTCTTCGACCGATGGATGAGGTTCTATCAGCAGGACTGGAGTGGCACAGCACCGGCAAGTCCTGCCGCGCCGCGCCGCGGGTTGCCGCAGCCGCTCGACTCGCCGCCGTTTCCTTCGCCTGACTGGTCGTATGGTGGCTCACCGACTATCGGCGAGGCGGATACGAACACCTATCCGCTGCAGACGGCGATCAACAATGCGAGTTCACGCACGAAGGTCTACGGCTGGGTTGAGCCGACACTTAACGGCAGCACCTCTGCACATCGCAATTATCCGGAGACGAACGATATCTACTCCAACCGGCTTGAGCTTGGGCAGGTGGTGGTTTATGTCGAGCGGTTGCCGGATGAGGTGCAGCAGAAGCACGTAGACTTCGGCTATCACCTCACGGCGTTCTTCGGCACGGACTACCGGTCGACGACGAACAAGGGGTACCTCTCGTCGCAGCTGCTCGATCACGATCGTCAGTATGGCTTCGATCCGGTGCTGGAGTATGTTGATATCTACTTTCCGCATGTGGCGCAGGGGATGAACCTGCGCGTGGGACGGTTCATCTCCATCCCCGGCATTGAGGCGCAACTGACGCCGAACAACTACATGTTCAGCCACTCGCTGCTCTATGCTGTCGATCCGTTTACGGATACCGGCGTGTTGGCGACGATTCAAATGTCGAATACGTTGACGGTGCAGGCGGGCGTGTCGGCGTCGCACGACGTTGCACCGTGGACGGCGGATGCAAAGCCTTCGTTCATGGGCTGTGTGAGCAAGACGACGGAGTCGAACAACGACAACGTTTATCTGTGCGCGAACGGCATCAATGACGGCACCTATGCGTTCAACAACATTCAGATGTACGACGGAACCTGGTATCACCGCTTCTCAAAGACGTGGCATATGGCCACCGAGAGCTATGGGATGTATCAGCGTAATGTGCCGAGTGTGCATGGCATGCTGACGCCGGAGAAGGGAACCAACGGAGCGAACTGCCATTTGAGATTGCAGACATGTCTTGCGCCGGAGTGGGCTGCGGTGAACTACATTAACCACGAGTTCTCCGTGCATGACTACATCTCGCTGCGCAGTGATTTCTTGAATGACAAGAAGGGGCAGCGCACGGGGTATGCGGGGCGCTACTCGGAAGCCACGATCTCGTATAACCACTGGTTTGGATCGACCGTGCAGCTACGGCCGGAGATTCGCTTCGATCACGCGTGGGACCGGCTCTCATATGACAATGGCACGCGCCGCAACCAGTTCACGGCGGCTACGGATGTCGTCTATCACTTCTAGCTCAGGCGGTCTTTACAGCCTTGCGTCGGAAGCATTTTGTGGCGTGGTCGTTGACGATGCCCGC
>CAJCIM010000150.1 GCA_903970395.1 Acidobacteriaceae bacterium | reverse complement strand
ATCCCTCACCTTGCGTTTACCTAGATGCAAGGCGGGAATGTACAAAGCCTGCAAGGAGGCAAGTCATGAAGCTATCCAACCTCACCGCGAAGCTTACAGCCATCAAGTCCAACGCAGTCAAACTGCTCGCCGGAGCAGCCCTGGCTGGAGCGTTTCTCACCGCAGCGGCTCCTGCAGCACAGGCCCAGCGCGTCTACTTCGGAGTTCACGTCGGCGGTCCCGTCTACGGTCCTCGTTACGTCTACGGCCCGCGCTACTTCGCTCCCGCTCCTCCGGTCTTCTACGGCGGCCCCGCCTACTACGGACATCCGTACTACTGGCATGGCCGCGCGTATGGCCGCCCCTACGGATGGCGTCGGTAAGCTCTACAACCAGCGCTAACCCGTTATCATCACGAGGTTCGCAGGGCCGCTCCCAACCGGAGCGGCCCTGCTGTCATTGCGGCTGAACTACAGCGGCTTGAAGTAGACCTTCTCTGCGTCGGCGCACGCCAGGCAAAGCTGCTCGCCATCGCGTTCCGCAAAGCGGTCAAAGTTCACACCTTCTCCGCAGCGCGCACACACCACACGCTGGCCCTTGTACCCAGGAAACTCGCTTGCCGGCAGAGGCACGCGCACCCACTGCTCGCCAAACAGCTCCGCGTCCGGCATCTCGCGATACGCCTTCATCTGCTGCGGGTTCCGCTCCAACTCTGGGTACAGCTCCTTCGCTCGCACCTTCGAGCTTTCCAGCGCCACCACGCGCACCCCCTTGTACACACCCGGCTCCAGCTCCGCATTCAGATCAACAAACGTCGCAGCCATCTTGCCCCAGTCGCGCAGCTTCAGGGCGCGTTTGCCAACGCGACAGCCAGTCACCACACCAATCGCATCGGTCGCGCAGCGGTCGATCTCCACAAACGTCACCAGCCGCTTGCGGTCAGAATTCAGCGAGCCGTCCTCGTTATGCCGCCGCCGAGGGTCATCGATCCCCAGCCGCTGCAACGCCAGCATCGCCATCCGGACACCCAGTATCTGCCCAGCGCACAGGTGACCATGCGCGATCTCAGCCTCATGCAAAAGTTCGTCCAGTCCAGCCGCCATACCCCCATGCTAGCCCCTGCTGAAACGCTTCACCAGTCTGACCGCGGTTTCCACCTGTAAACCATTCCTGATACGATTCTCGACACTATGCAACGCCGCGATCTCCTCAAGCTCTCGCCCCTCGCCCTCGCCTCCACCGTCGGTCACGTTGCGTTTGCGCAGGCCTCTGCGCCCTCTGCGACGGAAGCCCTCTTCAACGTCCGTACCTATGGCGCCACGGGCGACGGCAAGACGATCGACACGCCCGCCATCAACAAGGCCATCGAAGCCGTCGCAGCCGCCGGCGGTGGAACGCTCGTCTTCCCTGCAGGCACCTACGTCTGCTTCACCATCCGGCTCAAGAGCAACGTCGGCCTCTACCTCTCGCACGGCTGCACCATCCTCGCAGCGGACTCCCCCAAGCCCGGCGAGACCACCGGCTACAACGGCGGCACCTACGACGCCGCAGAGCCTAACGATCCGTGGATTCCATACCAGGACTACGGCCACAACCACTGGAAGAACTCCCTCTTCTATGGCGAAGGCCTGCACGACATCTCCATTACCGGCCCGGGCCTCATCCATGGCAAGGGTCTGAGCAATGGCACCAGGGGCATCCGCAGCGGCACCGGCGGCTTCGTTGCAGAGCAAGCAGGCGTCGGCAACAAGGCCATCGCGCTCAAGCTCTGCCGCAACGTCCTCCTGCGTGACTTCTCCGTACTCAAAGGCGGCCACTTCGCTCTGCTCGCCACTGGCATCGACAACATGACGCTCGACAACCTCCTCATCGACACCGACCGCGACGGCTTCGACATCGACTGCTGTCGCAACGTCCGCGTCTCCAACTGCACGGTGAACTCGCCCTGGGACGACGCCATCTGCCCCAAGTCCAGCTACGCGCTTGGCTACGCACGCTCCACGGACAATGTCACCATCTCCAACAACTTCGTCACCGGCTACTACGAACTCGGCGCCATCATCTCCGGCACTTGGAAGAAGTTTGCCGAAGACGAACACGTCCCGCGCAACGGCCGCATCAAGTGCGGCACGGAGTCCAACGGCGGTTTCCGCAACATCACCATCACCGGCAACGTCATCGAAGGCTGCAAAGGCATCTCGCTAGAGACCTCTGACGGCGCCTACTGTGAAGACATCACCATCACCGGCAACACCTTCCGCGACTGCATCGACGCGCCCCTCTTCCTGCGCCTCAACCGCCGCAACCGCAACCCCAAGGAGACCCTGCGTAAGGGCACTCTGCGCCGCGTCATCATCTCCGACCTCGTCAGCTACAACTCGGCCTCGTCCACCGCGTCTCTCTTCTCCGGAATCCCCGACAACCTCATCGAGGACGTCAAGCTCTCCAACTGCTACTTCGGCCACGTGGGTCTGCCCAAGGACATGAAGATCGGCTGGGGCGACAACTCCAAGCCCATGCCCGACTGGCACACCATACAGGTCCCGGAGATCGAAGACGCCTACCCCGAGCTCCTCCGCTTCGGCCCCACACCTTGCAGCGGCCTCTTCGTGCGTCACCTTAAGAACCTTGAGCTGTCACACGTCGAAGTCGCGCCCGCCAACCCCGATCCACGCCCCGCCTTCTGGCTCGAAGATGTGCACCGCGCCGACTTCTTTGCAGTCACCGCACCGCCGCAGCCCAACTTCTCACTGCACAACGTCACTGACTTGCGCATTCTTTGGAGCCGGGCCGCGAAGGACACCACATTGCCCACCGCAAGTAGCGAGACCATCTAGTCCAGCACATACCGCAAACCGACGCAAAAGAGCCCCGGCATCGCCGGGGCTCTTCGCATTGCAGTTGTTAGAACCTTACGCTTCAGCAGTAGCCGGCTCAGGCGTCGTCACCGTTGTCGGTGCGTTGCCATTCTTCGGATCGGCGCCCGGCTTGCGGATGTCGATGCCGCCCTTGAAGAACGCGCCATCTTCGATCGAGATCCGTGCTGCGATCACGTCGCCTGTCAACGAGCCTTCAGCGCGAATGTCCACGCGGTCTGTTGCCTGGCAGTTGCCGCGAATCTTACCCAGTACCACGATCTCGCGAGCCAGAATCGTCGCTGCGACCTGGCCATTGCGGCCCACGGTCACACGGTTGCCGGGCAGGTTGATCGAGCCTTCGACCTTGCCGTCGATATAAAGTGATTCGGCACCGGAGATCTCGCCCTTTACGACGAGGCTCTTGCCAATCGTTGCCTGTTCGCCAGGGGCACCGGCGGCGCTGCGAGCGTCAAAACTGGCTCCACCCGCAGGCGTGGCAGTGCGCGCTGGATCGGTAGGCGGAGTCGAAGGTGTTGCAGGCTGGTTCGGTTTCCACATGTCTCTCTATGTTCCTTTCATTTTCCAAGGGGGGAGATCTTTCGTCAGGCCAAACGCTACGCTCGCCGCGCGTATCACAGCGCTCCGCCCGTCCTGTTCCCACGATACTACCTCTACAAAGGCCTGTCGCTGTGAAGTTCGGCTGAAAAATACTGAAAGAATTTCTGTGTACAAAAGGGTTGCCTGTAACCTTGACCTTTGTCACTGCTCGCTGTCTTCGCCCTCTTCAATGAACGAACTCGAGCCCAGCACATCCAGCGTCATCGACTCACCTTCAGTCAAATCAAACGTTACGCGCATCGGCGTGCGCTGCCACTTCGCCATAGCGCACACAGGATGCGGCGGCTTTACCATCGGCCAGGGTCCGATAACCTTCTGTACCACGGCCTTGCGCGAACCTAACTCGGCAACAACGGCAACCAGTCCGCCCTTGCCCGTTGTCGCCACACCGCAGTACGCCGCATAGTCACGAAACCACACCGCATTCGAAACATCGGGATCATACGCAGGCAGATGCAGCGCCAGAATGTGCCCTGTCACGCGGTCCACCTGCAGCCAAGGCCCAGGTTGCCACGTCCATCGTGCCGCCTCACCGGGCAGCGCATCGTTGATGTGCAGCGCCCTCCGAATGACAAAGGATCGGTCAGTCACCTCGTGCATCTCGCCGACCGTCCACTCCTTCTGCTTGTCGTCGACAAACAGCCCGCGAATACGCAGCGTCGTTGCCTCTTCGCTCTTGTTGTCAGGGGTCGCCTCAGGCGGCGTATACGGCACTCGCTTCACCGGTCCCAGCATCACCGTATGAACCTTGGGCACAGCCGCCCGTAACATGGGGCAGGGAATCATCAAAAACAGCAGTGGCACAACAGCCAGTCGCAGGGTCTGCATGCGTGCAGCCTAGCAGACTTCGTAACCGTGCCGCCGGCGGAAAACGGAGTGCACGCCCGGCAGCACGTCTGCTGACTTCTCCGTGCTGTCACCTCCGGCTTTGCCGTCGACTTATCGCAAGCCTGCGAACATACTGCGGGCCGCCAGCGTAGGAGTATAACCATCATTGTTTCAGCCACTTATCTCCAAAGAAGCGTCGTGGGCGAGTCCCCGCTTTCCGACGGCGTTTTGCCGCCCGCCGTAATTCCGAGCAAACCCTATGCAAATCGCAGACTTTTCTATAGACTTGCAGATGGTGCGTGTACCTTCCGCCGTCCTCTGCAAGCCCTTTGGCCGCAGCGGATACCAGAAGCCCACGAAACAGCTAGCAGGGATTGAAAGCAGATGGACGTATCTGCGCGCTTGTCAGGCGCATTCGCGTTTATCGGAGGAGACTGTTTGTCGAAGGAAGATGCAATTGAAGTAATGGCTGTCGTCGTCGAGACACTGCCCAATGCGCTATTCAAGGTCGAGCTTGAGAACAAGCATCAGGCCCTTGCACACGTCTCCGGACGTATGCGCAAAAACTTCATCCGTATCCTCCCCGGCGACCGCGTCGCGATTGAGCTCAGTCCGTACGACCTCAACCGCGGCCGCATTGTCTACCGCTACAAATAAGTAGTAAGTAGACAAGGAACTGCTGTACTGCCTCCGGATTGCCATGTCTTCGTTGGCTTCTAGGTAGGCCGAGGCTTTTGCCCCGGCATCCCCGGTCATGCACAGAGGAAGCTTTCGCTTCTGGGTGTGTCCATCGCTTCACCTGCGTTACGTTGCAATAAGAAGGGAATCACCATGAAGGTTCGTGCCTCAGTAAAGAAGATGTGTGACAAGTGCAAGGTCATTCACCGCCGCGGCGTGGTGCGTGTTATCTGCGAGAACGCGAAGCATAAGCAGCGTCAGGGCTAGAGCAAGACCAGCATTACCGGCCCCGTCGGGCTAGTTAGCCGAAGTCAAGGCTTGCGTTGAACCCGACGGACTCGCCGCAAACAAACAACCCCGCACTCGTGGCGAAGCTACGAAGCTCAACCGAAAAGGAACCCCATGGCACGTATTGCTGGAGTCGATGTCCCTAATAACAAACAGGCGCGCATCGGTCTCACCTACATCTTCGGAATCGGCGACTCTCGCGCCGCCAAGATCCTCGCGAAGGCGGATGTCGATCCCATCGCGAAGATCGGCACGCTCGACGAGGACGCGCTGAACCGCATCCGTCAGGTCATTGAAGCCGAGGGCCAGATCGAAGGCGATCTCCGCAAGGACATCTCCCTCAACATCAAGCGCCTCATCGAAATTCAGTCCTACCGTGGCCTCCGCCACCGTCGTTCGCTGCCCGTCCGTGGCCAGCGCACCCACACCAACGCTCGCACCCGCAAAGGCCCGCGCAAGGGAACCGTTGCCGGTAAGAAGAAAGCGACGAAATAAGACATGGCGAAGACACAGAATACGAAGGGCGCAGCAAAGCCCGGCAAGAACAAGAAGTTCAAGAAGCGCGAGCGCAAGAACGTTCCATTTGGTCTCGTCTTTATTCAGGCCTCGTTCAACAACACCATCGTCACCATCACCGACCAGATCGGCAACACGCTGAGCTGGAAGTCGTCCGGCTCGCTTGGCTTCCGCGGCTCCCGTAAGGGAACCCCGTTTGCCGCGCAGCAGGCCGCCGTCGGTGCAGCCAACGCAGCCCGCGACCACGGTGTCCGTTCGGTCGATGTGCGCGTCTCGGGTCCAGGCTCCGGCCGCGAGTCCGCGATCCGCGCTCTCGCCACCACCGGTATCGAGGTGCGCAGCATTCGCGACGTTACGCCGATGCCGCACAACGGCTGTCGTCCGCCGAAGCGCCGCCGCGTCTGATTTGTGCAGGCGATGGGTTCGCTCCTCGCCTGCATTCGCTCTTCCGTTTATTCAACAACTGGATCGTGAAGAAGCGCTGCCCGCGCGTAAAGCGATCATCACCCGAAGTCAGGAGTTATAAAAATGGCACGTTACACCGGACCCGTCTGCCGCCTTTGCCGCCGCGACGGCACCAAGCTCTTCCTTAAGGGAACCAAGTGCTTCTCTGAGAAATGCCC
>CAJCIM010000149.1 GCA_903970395.1 Acidobacteriaceae bacterium | reverse complement strand
GCTTACAATCCCTCTCAGCACGCAAGCCAAGCCACCGGAGACTCTCTCTCGATGACCCGCCTGCTCCTCCTCTGTCTCAGCCTTCCCCTCGCCATCACTGCCCGCGCGCAGGACGCCCCGGACATCAACGCCGGCCCCATGATGCACACCCGTCCTGCGCCTAAACCCACCGACACGCCCGAGCCGCCACCAGCGCCTGCCGCGCCCGCAAACCTCCCGCCCACGCCCGTCTTCGACAAAACCCTCTTCGCTAACCCGGTCCCCACTGCCGACCTCGCCTTCCTCAAACAGTTCGATGGCGCGCGCTCAAAAGACCTCTACCACGACAAGCAGTTCAAGGCCCTCCGCAAGGCCACGTTGCCCAACTGGATGTACCACTATGGACGTGACATGTCCGTCAGCGAAGCGCTCGACTGGGCGTTCTCCACCTCCGGCGATGCCGTAACCATCCGCGACAACCGCTACGTCACGCTCTCCGGCTCTGTAACCGGCTTCATGCGCAACGACGGCCGCGCCCTCATCTGGGTCGACATGCAGGACGGCCTCGTCCTCGCCGCCTTCTACTTCCGTCCCAACAACGGCGAGCCCACCCCCACCATCACCGTCTTCTCCAAACAGCTCGCCGTCGACGCCATCTCCATGGACCAGCTCCCACCCGAGTTCTTCAAGGACTACAGCCAGTGGTGCGCCGACGAGCGCATCCCTCCCATCACCTTCCGCTACTTCATCGGCGCCATCAACCAGCGCGTCCTCCTCTCTCACGACGAGGACTTCTGCTCCGCCACCTTCAGCCGCCTCGGCAACGACTGCCTCCAGATGACCGCAGACGCCGCTGACACCGACATGACCACGGCCTACTACCTCGACCAGGTTCACTACGCCACCAACGCCACCGCCTGGATGATCACCGGCGCAGACCAGACCAGCTTCATCGCCTACCGCAGCAACGCCTGCGGCTCCGTCGCCGACCCGCTTGGCTGTCGCATCCGCCTCACCCGCACCCAGATCACCCGCATCGGCCACCCAACCGGCATCTCCCACCCCATCCACCGCTAGTCCAGCCACCACTCCCATGGCGAACCTCTGCTAACTTCGCGCCCTTGGCGAGAGCGTCTTTCCTACCCGCGTCATTTCGAGCCCGGAAATCGTTGTCAAGCCACAAACCTCCTCCAAGCCACATAACTCCAACAAATCAAAACACATAGCCATTGATAATATCTGCATGTTTACTCTCCCCACCTTCTATACTTGAAGTAGGGAAGAAAAACCCATGGTTATTCGCCACTCCACCACGCCTAACTCATTTGGTTGCAATATCATACCCGTAAGCGGCATGGAATCAGCCACTTGGCCTCGGGATCACCGGGTAAGTGGCTGATTCCACTAGAGCCGCTCAAAAAACGCGGGGGGGGGAGGGTGCCACTACCTGGCCCCACTCACCTCAACGTTCGCATGCAGCGGCAGATCCGCCGAGGAGCCGCCCACCTCGAAGTGGTACTCGCCAGCAAGCTGCTTCCACGCATCGTCCTTCGTGTCGAAGATCGAAAGATACAGCGGATCAATCGGCACAGTCACCGTCTGTGAGCTGCCAGCCGCCACGGAGATACGCTTCCACCCCGCGAGCTTGCGGAAAGGTTCGCCCGAAGCCTTTGGTAACGTCACGTAGACCTCAGCGATCTCGTCGCCATCGCGGCTTCCCGTGTTCTGCACCGCGAAGCTGACCTCTTTGGCTCCGTGGTCCACCTTCAGCCCTGAATAGCGAAACGCCGTATAGCTCAACCCATAGCCAAACGGGAACAATGGCTTCTCGTCCTTCACCTGGAACCACTTGTAGCCGACCATCATGCCTTCCACGTTGTAGTCCACAGGAAAGTCATGTGGTTGGCGTCCGCGCTGGTCTTCCTTCAGCCGGTTGTTGACGGTATGTTCCACCAATCCGGTTACATGAGGATGCGGCAGTTGCTCCTCGTTGGCGGCAAACGTCACCGGCAGCTTGCCCGACGGATTCACCGTCCCAAACAGAACGTTGGCAATCGCCTGCGCTCCGCCAATTCCTGGATACCACGACTCAACGATGCCCTTCACGCTGCCCGACCAGGGCATGCTGACTGGACCGCCCGTCTCCAGCACAACGATCGTGTTCGGGTTCGCCGTAGCAACAGCCTTCACCAGCGCATCCTGATCGTGCGGCAGACTGAGCGTCGCTGCATCCTGACCTTCACTCATCCACTGTGTCACGAACACGATGGCAACCTGCGCCGCCGCCGCAGCCTTGGCTGCCTGCGCCGGATCGCTGCCCGGATCGAAGCTGACCTTCGCGCCAGCTCCCGCATGTTCCTGTACATACTTCAGCGGCGAAGAAGGGAAGTAAACCGGCGTTCCCCAGGCTGATCCGCCCGGCCGCCCGCCTGGCGCATCCACCTGCGCCGAACCGCCACCAGAGAGAACACTGGAATCAGCATGGTCGCCAATCAGTGCAATGCTCTTCACCTCGCCTGCAGAGAGCGGAAGAATATGATCGTTCTTCAACAGCACAAGCGACTCTTCCTCGATATGCTGCGCATCGTCGCGCCCGCGGAACGGATCGACCACACGCCGCATTGGTGGCTCGTCGATCACACCAGCAGCAAACATGCTGCGCACGATGCGATGCACCATGTTATCCAGCCGCGCCTGTGGCACCTTGCCATCGAGCACCGCCTGCTTCAGGTCCTTCCCAAAGTATTGGATTCCAGGCTGCTCCATATCTAACCCAGCCATTGCTGCCTTCACGGTGCTGTGCGTTGCCTCCCAGTCAGAGACCACAAAGCCCTTGAAGCCCCAATTGTGCTTCAGCACATCGTTCAGCAGATACTGGCTCTCGCAGGCAAAGTCGCCATTCACGCGGTTGTAGGAGCACATCACGCCCGCTGGCTTCGCCAGCGCAATCCCGATCTTGAAGGACAGCAGGTCTGTCTCCTGCATTGAACGCTTGTCCAACTCGGCGTTGAGTGAGTTCCGTCCGGTCTCCTGGTCATTCAGGGCATAGTGCTTGATGTCGCCCATGATGTGGTTGTCCTGAACGCCGCTGGCCAGCTCTCCCACCATGATGCCCGACAGAATCGGGTCTTCACTTGCGTACTCGAAGTTGCGCCCGTTTCGCGGCTCGCGGATAAGGTCCATCCCGCCGCCAATGGACATGTTGTAACCCTGGTCTCGTAACTCTCGGCCAATCACCGACCCATAAAGCCGCGCCGCTTCCGGATCCCAACTCGACGCCATCCCAATCACCGAAGGCAGCAGCGTCGCATAGCGGCTGTCTCGCGCCGCCATCCTGGCTCCCACGGCCGAGTCCGCCAGGTTGATGTCGGGCAGTCCCAGCCGCGGAATCCCCGGCACAAACCCGGCACCTCCATTGTGCCCCGGCGCAACCGTCTCCCCGGCGCGAAGCACGCCCCAACCATCACCATGTACCAGCTGGATCTTCTCGTCCAGCGTCATCTCGTGGACCATAAGATCTGCACGCGTGTCGGGGTCGAGCGCTTTGTCCATCCACGCCTGCGTATCCGCGGACGGTTTGGCATCCGCGGACTGCGCACCAGCACTCAGGATGCTCACAAGGGTAACTGCCATGCCGAGGCCGACGATACGAATGCAGCGGAGAATCTTCATGAACACAAAGCCCTTTCACATTAATTGCTAATTTAGCGCGCCAGAGAACAGCGCTGATGAACAGATCTTAGATAGATAGTTGAATCGCTTTAGTAGGTCACGCGATCCACCGTACGCAACGAACTATAACAGGGCAGGAATACCCTTGACCAAGTCTCCGGTTGGTGGCGCGTCTATCGCAATCAGTTGAATCCGAGAGCCAGTTCGCGCGCGCACCCGCGTCGTTGTATAGTCTCCACTATCACGAATAGCCCGTGAAGCAGCCTATAGATTCAGGTTTCGGTGGGAGCTTTGCATGAGTAAGAAAGACCAACCGCAGTCATCCCGTAGTTCAAAACGCAAGGCTAAGCCCGTACCAACTCCTTCGCGCGCTGCATTCACGCCGGCTAAGACGCGAACGAGCCTCAAGGATCTTGCCGCATATCTCGGCCTCTCCCAGACCACTATTTCGTTCGTCTTGAACGATGCACCGCTGGCAAAAAACCTCACCGAGGAAACGCGTCGAAGGGTTCATGAAGCGGCGCGCAAGTTCAACTATCGTCCAAGCTACTTTGCGCTGAACCTGAATAAGAGTGGTAGCGAATCTGTGGGAGTAATTGCGCCAGACCATAGCGAAGGGTATTTCACCAAGGTTATGGCCGGCGCTGAGCGCTATTTTGTGCAGAAGAAGTTCATGTACTTCACGACCTGTCATTATTGGCAGCCGGAACTGATCGAGGAATACCCTCGTATGTTGCTTAGCCGCGGAGCAGAGGGCCTTCTGTTGCTGAACTCCAATGCGGACTTCACCTCGCCGTTGCCAGTTGTTACCATCTCAGGACATCTGGAAAAAGAGGGTGTCACCAACGTCGTACTCGACCATCTGGCAGCAGCCAGGCTCACCCTAAAACACCTCTATGAACTAGGACACCGCAAAATTGCCTTTATGAAGGGACATCGTACCGTCATCGACACGGAGTATCGTTGGGAGGCTACGATACAGGCGGCGCGGGAACTGGGTCTTGCCGTAACTCCGGAGCGGATGGTGGATATTCATACTGCAGGGTGGTCGCCAGAAATCGGCTACAGTACCGCAAAACGACTGCTGCGAGCTACGCGTGACTTCACAGCATTGGTAGGCTTCAACGACACATCCGCAATCGGTGCAATCCGCGCGTTTCATGAGGAGGGTCTGCGCGTGCCGCAGGACGTCTCGGTAGTCGGTTTTGACGACATCGTAGCGGCGGAGTTCAACGTGCCCAGCCTCACAACCATTCGACAACCGCTCACGGAGATGGGCAAACTCGGCGCCACAATCTTGCTTGACCGTATTGCGGATCCATCCAAACCATATGAACTGTCCGTGTGGATGAAGCCAAAACTGATTGAGCGTGAATCGACCGGTCCGGTAACAACCCAATAGCTCTTTGGACAAACTCTCATTCATTGCCGCGGCATTCGTTTCTTCGTATGGGTGAAAAAGGCGTTCATCGAAGACAATCCTCGACGTCACATAAAGCGATTTAACCAAAACCCATTGCCTCCCAGATTTTGGTTGCATGCCGTGATGCGAAGAAGATAAATTAGGCGAGCTGGAGAAAGTCCGATATTCCCTGGATTGAAGGTCGCATGAGCATCAGGAGGCCCGCGTCAGCGGGGCGTGAGTACGTTAGTCCACAGGTGATCTGGTTATTGTGGCGCATCTCTGCGCTTTTCGCTCTTATGGCGTTATGCGGTTCAGGCTATCCGAGCCACGCGAGTCAACTGAGGCAGGCCACTTTAGGCTTCGCGCGAGGAGACGTTAGTGGCGATTCTGATAGGGATAAATCTCGGCGGATTGTGTATGTAGATCAGCGCGGAAGCTTCTCAGCCGATATTTCAATTGCCCCAAATGACATCGTCCTCATTGAAGCCGCCCAATCTTCACTAACGAATGTCCATCAAAATCTATCTGTGGTGATCGACTCTCTATGAACCCAAATCCCGTACTCGCGTTCTTTGCTCTCAGCGGCCAACTTACACATCTGAATCCAGTCGATATTCTGATACTCGCGCTCTATTTCGGCGTGGTCATCTTCATCGGCTTCTATGTTAAAGGGAGTACAAATACAAGTGAGGAGTTCTTCCTTGCGGGTCGCGAGATGTCGGCGTGGATCGCTGGTCTTAGCTTTGTTTCAGCCAACCTTGGATCGCTGGAGCTCATGGGCTGGGCTGGCTCCGCGTATCAGTACGGCATCCTCGCAATGCATTGGTATTGGATTGGCGCTATTCCCGCTATGCTTTTCCTTGGCATTGTGATGATGCCTTTCTACTACATCTCGAAGACGCACTCTGTTCCGGGCTATCTGCAACTGCGCTTCGGGGAAGGCGCTCGAGGCCTTGCTGCGATCTCCTTCGCACTCATGACGATCCTAATGTCCGGTGTCAATATGTACGCCATGGCAGTCGTCATGCAGACGGTTCTCGGCTGGAATATGACTTTTTCCATCTGGGTCGGCGCGGCGACCGTGGCTGTTTACGTCATGCTCGGCGGTCTTCGGTCCGCAATCATCAATGAAGTCCTCCAGTTCATTCTCATCTGGGCCGGAGCCGCTCTGATCCCCATTCTTGGGTTGATCGAGGCGGGTGGCTGGACCAACCTCAAGGCCAACATTGCCACAAACATCGGCAACAGTAGCTATACGCACCTGTGGTCCACGCTTGGCCACTTTCAGGACAATCCCATGGGCATCAACTGGGTGGGCATCGTCTTCGGCCTCGGTGCCATCATCAGCTTTGGTTACTGGACGACCGACTTCCTTGTTGTGCAGCGTGTACTTTCGGCCAATAACCTTCGTGCAGCGAAGATGGCTCCGGTCATTGGCGCAGCTTTCAAGATGGCTGTGCCGCTCATCGTCATCCTGCCCGGACTCATCTGCCTTGGGCTTATGCAAAATGGTCATCCGCTCTTTCATCTCGTTCCCGCCGCTGTAGCTAAAGGGAACCCAGCTCTGCACTCATACGATCAGGTGCTGCCGCTGATGCTTATTCGTTACTGCGGTCCCGGTCTTCTTGGCTTGGGAATCACGGCTCTTGTCGCCGGTTTTATGTCTGGTATGGCAGGCAACGTATCCGCCTTCTCTACCGTTTGGACTTACGATATCTATGGTGCCTACCTCAATAAAAAAGCCTCCGATAAGCACTACGTCTTTATGGGCCGTTTGTCCACGGTCATCGGCATGTTGGTCTCCATCGGTACTGCGTACCTAGTTATGAACGCTGCTTCCATCATGGACTATGTGCAGGCGTTGTTCAGCTTCTTCATCGCTCCACTATTTGGGACGGTTATCCTCGGCATGCTTTGGAAACGCGCAACGAGCTTAGGAGGTTTCCTCGGGCTACTGGCGGGAACTGTTTCCTCCATTGGTATGTTCATCTATACCAGCACGGGCACTACTGCTCATAAGGCGCAGGCACTGGCCCGCATTGCGCTGTCTCCCTATGCGCAGCCGCAGGCTGAGAACATGTTCCGCGCGCTCTGGAGCTGGCTGATCTGTGTGTTCGTTACTGTCCTCGTCAGCTACATGACGAAGCCCAAGTCCGATGCTGAACTCAATGGCCTCGTCTACGGTGCAACGGTCATTCCACATGACGGCTCGGTTACTATCTGGCAGAAACCCATCTTCTGGGCTTGCGTCGTTGCCGTCATCTTCATCGGTCTAAACCTGATCTTCTTTTAGGGTGACGAACAGAGGGTGAGCCTCTGCTCGTTATTCAAGACTTCATTTTCGCTGCATGGAGGTTCGCAATGGCAGAAGGAACGGGACGCGGAGAGATGCTCTCCATTTGGTTCTTCGTTGGCGTCATGACGCTGGCATATGGAGTAGTGCTTCTCCCTTATGGCGCGTGGGAGTGGTTCGGCGGCCATGAGGCACCGACTGTGTTGAATGGCCTGCATCCCACCTTCTGGTGGGGCCTGCTGTTGACGGCGTTTGGTGGTTTCTATACGCTGCGCTTTCGGCCACGCGCAACAGATACGGATACGGTGTGACCCTTTCGACGAGGCAGACCTGATCACAATGAACAAGTTCATCATGGAGTACCAGATTTATGTTTCTTGGCGTTGATGTAGGTACGGGCGGCACGCGCGCCGTCGTGGTCGACCGTGGAGGCCGCGTTGTCTTCTCGGCATCGACAGAGCATGCACCAATCCATTCAGAGCAGATTGGTTGGGCCGAGCAGGATCCTGACGACTGGTGGCGTGCAGCTAAATCCTCGATCAACTCGGTACTCAAGGATTCGATTACTGCCGGGTACGCTATCGAATCAGTAGGGCTTACCGGTCAGATGCACGGTTGCGTTATGCTGGATGCCGATGGGAATGTGCTACGTCCTGCGCTGATCTGGTGTGACCAACGAACGCAGCCAGAGTGCGACTGGCTGACGGCGACGATTGGCTACGACCGTCTCATCGAGCTCACCTGCAACCCGGCGCTCCCCAACTTTACCCTCACCAAGTTGCTCTGGGTCCGCAAGCATCAGCCGGAGATCTTTGCAAAGATCGCGCACGTCCTCTGTCCCAAAGACTACGTGCGACTGTGTCTCACCGGCGAGTATGCCATTGACATGCAGGAAGCATCCGGCACGTTGCTGCTCGATGTTACTAATCGCCGTTGGTCTAAGGACGTTGCCGACGCAGCTGGGATTCCGATGTCGTGGCTGCCTCGCCTATTTGAAGGGCCGGAGATCTGCGGTCGCATCACCGATAGCGCTGCGGCTGTTACCGGACTTGCCGCTGGAATGCCTGTTGTTGCGGGTGCGGGCGATCAGGGCGCTGGTGCAGTTGGCATGGGCATTCTCGCTCCCGGGTCAGTCTCGGCCACTATTGGCACATCTGGAGTGGTCTTCGCCACGACCTCATCTCCAACGAAGGACGCGAAGGGTCGCTTGCATACCTTCTGCCATGCTGCGCCGGGCATATGGCATGTTATGGGAGTCACTAACGGTGCAGGTCTCAGCTTCCGCTACTTCCGTGATACCTTCGCACCTCATCTGAGCTATGACCAGCTGACGGCTCTTGCGGCAAGTGTTCCCGCAGCCTCTGATGGAATGTTGTGGACGCCATATCTCTTCGGGGAGCGCACACCGCATCTTGATCCCAATGCGCGCGCGGCATTTGTCGGTATCACTGCGTCTCATAGGCTGGGTCACTTCGTCCGAGCAGTGCTCGAAGGCGTCGCATTCAGCCTCAAGGACACCTTTACCCTCTTTGAGGAGCTTCATATTCCGGTGGAGACGATACGTCTCGGCGGAGGCGGGGCTCGCAGTCCTTTGTGGCGGCAGATTCAGGCCGATGTTTACAATCACGCTGTCGAACGGCTTGAAGCTGAAGAAGGTGGTGCGTTTGGTGCAGCATTGCTAGCTGGAACCGGCGTCAATGCTTGGCCCAGTGTGCAGGCCGCTTGTGCGGCAACCATTCGTCCAGCAGAAACGATCGAGCCTATCGCTGGGGAGGCGATGCGACAAGCGTATCCGCATTACCGTCGCGTCTATCCAGCTTTACGAGATGTGACCACAGCGTGATTACGAGTAGCTACTGCACCTCAGACTTCTTCTTGCCCCAATCAAACCGTCGGCCGAGGATGCCCTTCACGATCCAGTGATCGGTACCGGCCGTCGGTCCAACTCCTACGCCGACGTTGATCTCCCAATCAGGCGATACATTCAGATCAGTCACGGCAAACAGCTGTTGCTGTTGGTCGTGCACGCCGCAAGGCGATGTGATGCTGCAATAGTCGGCGTAGTACTCGAAGCCCGCGTTGATCACCTTGGTAAAGTCGTAGCCTGCTTTCGCCGCAGGGGAGAAGCCGACGCCTTGCTTCACATCGGGTCCGTGCCAGGTGCGTTCCAGCGCTGGGTTGAAGGCCAGGTACCAGCGTCCGATCTGCTTGTCGAGGATGGGGCGAATCTCCCACGTCCAGGTGTCGGGCGAGTAGACCGCGCGCTGATAGCCGATCTCTGTCGAGACACTGACTCCGACAGGCCAATGCCAGCTCGGAGGAACACGCACGCGTGGACGAAGATGATCGCCGACCCATTGCACGCCGTGTCCATCCTGTTCGCTGGTGAAGACGTATAACCCAATCTCCGACCAATCCGTGATGCCTTCGGTAAGCTCCAGCGTCTCGTGTTCCTGGTGGTTTGTCGGATATACGCTGTCGATGACATTCTTCTGTCCGTCCGGTGTGAAGTTGGAGTGTAACTCCACCATCAGGTTCTTCGGCGCAACGGTCTCAGAGCCGTATACCTGAATCTCGTAGTTGCCCTGAGCGCACAGCGAAGCGCCGCTAAACAGTGCAATTCCCCAAAGCATCACCGACAACCAGACCTTGTTCATCCTCATGTCTTAAGCATAGCGAAAGAGCATCATAAAACCGCGATCCATGTGGTCTTGTTGATGACAATGTAGTAATGTTGCGCCGGGATGATTTGCTACGAACTCGATCTCAGTCGTGTTCTTTGCGTGAATCAAAACGACGTCCTTCTGCAAGCCGCTCAACTCGGAGCCATCGTCGATGCGCTTCACCTCGAAGGTGTGCCGGTGCAGATGGACTGGGTGATCGTCCATGCTCAGGTTCTTCAGGATGAGCCGATACCGCCGTCCAGCATGCAGCACTGGCTCATCGGTATGTGGATAGCTTTTGCCGTTGATGAGCCACTGCTCTTCGGCTCCATGGCCTTTGAAGAGCGAGTCAATCGTCAGTTCGATCGTCTCATGGTCGATGTCTGTCTTGGCAGGAGTTGCGAAGCGCTCGTAATCCCACACGAGACTCTCTGGCTGTATCCACTTTGGCTTGCCGGTGGCACCAGCGTACTCCACAACAATACCCATTCCAGCAGCCTGCACATGCTTGCGCACTTCGCCGAGGACCCAAATTCCGGGCGCATTCATCTCTACCACGGCGCTTACACGTTCAGCGGGTGCCAAGCGCAGCATCTCCAGCGTTTGCGGCTTGGCCAGATCGTTGCCATCCAGCGCGACGACCTGGAACGTGTGTCCAGCCAGTGCAATCCAGTGAACCTCTGTCGGGCTGGAGTTGAGGATGTGCATCAGTACACGTTCGCCAGCCTTCACGCGGACAGGCTCGCCGAAACCCAGCATCTTGCCGTTGATTGTGGAGGCGTCATAGACAGGGTTCATGAACCCGTCGTCGCCGCCTTCGAACCGTCCGCCCCAATCGTGCAGGCCAAGGAAGACCTCGCGGTCGTAGCGTGCGGGATTGTCAGGCGGCTCGATCAGCAGGAAGCCGTGCTGGCCACCGTAACCGGCTTTGTGCAGGTCTTTCCCGGCGAAGGTGTGCGTGTGATACCAGCGAAAGCCAGCCGGATCAGGCGTCATGCGATAGCGCGTTGTCGCTCCGGGCGCGATCATCGGCGTTCCTTCTTCCATCGCGCCGTCGATCTCCGGCGGCAGGTAGAGGCCGTGCCAGTGCAGCACCTCGGGGTCTGCGGTGCGATTGCGGATCTCCACCGAGACCTCGCGACCCTGCTTCAACCGTAGCAACGGGCCAGGAACCTGGCCGTTGTAAGCAACGGTCTGGAAGCGGTGTTTGGGTGATGCTTCCACGAGATACGGTGCGATCCCGATGGAGACATCCGGCGCAGCCGCCTGCGGCTGGGCTGGCATGGTGGCAGCAGCGGCTGTCATACCTGATAGCTGTAGAAATCCTCTGCGGGTCAGCACGTGGTTCGCATCTCCTATGTCTAGTATGTCATCCGCTCTGCGACGATGCGATGATGTCGAGGTATGGTTCTCTCCGTCACAGACCGTAAGTGGATCGAGCAGCGTGCCTGCGCGGCGGGCTTCGATCTGGCGGGCGTCGTAACTGTCTCTGGCGCTGCTGCGGAGCATGCAGCTTCAGAGCAGCGGTTCGCGGACTGGATCGCTGCCGGTCACGCTGGTGAGATGGAGTACCTGAAGCGAGCCGACGCTGACGGTCAATTGGTGCGTGGCGATCTGCGCCGCTCGATGCCCTGGGCACAATCGGTGATCGTTTGCGCGGTGAACTACAACGCCGATGCGCCGCGTTCCATCGAGCCTGCTCCGAGTGGCGCAGGATGGATTGCGCGTTATGCGTGGAGTGGCAAGACGGGCGAGGCTGCGAACGGGAGCTATCCGGGCAGCGACTACCATGATGTTCTGCTCGACCAACTGCGTGCTGTCGAGGCAGAGTTGCGCGAACGTTACCCGCAGTGCGAGACGCGCTGTTACGTCGATACCGGACCGCTGCTGGAGCGCGACTACGCAGCGCGAGCGGGCGTTGGCTGGATCGGCCGGAACACCTGCATCATCCATCAGCAGCAGGGTTCGTGGTTGCTGCTGGGCGTGATTGTCACCTCGCTGGCGCTCGAAGCCTCCGCCGCGAGCGTTCCAGCTGCGGACAGATGCGGCAGTTGCACACGCTGCATCGATGCGTGTCCGACGGACGCGCTGGCGCCGATCGGCGGCACACGGCAGATGGATGCCACGCGCTGCATTGCGTACCTGACCATCGAGAAGAAGGGAAGCATCCCCGAAGAGCTGCGTGCGCCGATGGGAAGGCAGGTCTTCGGCTGCGATATCTGTCAGGATGTCTGTCCGTGGAACCGTCGCGCGCCGGTTTCTGTTGGAGGAGCGCTTCCGGCGCGCCGCGAGCTCGTCAATCCTGCGCTGGATTGGCTCGCGGCGCTCGACGGACCGGCGTTCAACCGGCTCTTCCGTCAGTCGCCGCTGGAGCGAACGCGGCGCAAGCGGTTGCTGCGCAACGTTGCCATTGCGATGGGCAACAGCGGCGAGCAGCGATTCCTCGCTCAGCTCGATGTATGGGCTGCGGGCGACGATCCGGTGCTGGCTGAGTCGGCTTCCTGGGCTGCAACTCAGCTGCGCCTTTCGCCGGACAAGTAGACTGTATCTATGTCCTCCAGCGAGAACAGTCTCTCGACCAATGCCGCAAACGTGTCTCTCACCACCGAACCGGCCGAGCCGGTCTTGCAGCCGCGCGTGGCCGAATCCGGAACGTTCGAGCAGGTGATGGCGCTGGCGCGATACATGACGCGTACGGAGGTTCACACCTACGCGTTCTCCGTTGCGGCGCAGGTAATTCTGTCGCTGTTTCCGTTCATCGTGTTGCTGCTCACGCTGGCGCAACGCGTCTTCCACTCTTCGCGGATGGTCGATGTCGTGAGCGAGATGATGACGAACTTCCTCCCGAGCAACCAGGAGTTCGTGATGCGTAGCATGCGGGCGCTGGCGTTTGCACATACCAAAACACGCGTCTTCTCGCTGGTGATGCTCTTCATTACGGCGACTGGCGTCTTCCTTCCGCTGGAGGTTGCTCTCAACAGCGTCTGGGGCGTGAAGAAGAACCGTTCTTATCTCGAGAATCAGTTAGTCTCGCTCGGGCTGGCGGTCGGCGTGGCGCTGCTGGCGATGGCGTCGATTGCGCTCTCCGCTGCTCAGCGGTCGATTCTTGAGTGGGTCTTCATAGGACATACGGACAACTTCATCTTCAACTTCGTTGGCGACAGCTTCCTGAAGATCTGTGCTGGCCTCGCCAGCGTCGGACTGTTCTTCCTCATCTACTGGGGGCTTCCGAACCGGAAGATTCCGGCGCGTGCTGTGCTGCCTACGGCTATCGTGATGGGCGTTATCTGGGAGGTGGCGAAGTATCTCTACATCCTCGCGCTGCCGCATCTGGACTTCCATGCGGTGTATGGGCCGTTCTACGTCTCGGTCGGACTGATGATGTGGGCGTTCATCTCAGGGCTGCTGTTGCTGGCTGGAGCGTACGTCTCGGCGACCCGAGAGGCGCTGCGCGAGACGCGTGTGGCCGACCTGAAGCGCGAGGCGACGGCGTAGCTCCACCCCTCCCCCCTCCCTTCGTTTTTGGCCGCTTGAGAAGAATCAGTCACTTACGGGGGTATCCCGGGGGTAAGTGGCTGATTCTGCGCTGGTTGCGGGTATGATATTGCAGGCAAAGGGGATAATGGGCAGGGGATAAAGGATAGTGAACTGCCTGCTAGCGCTATCGAGCTGAGTCCTGCTTCGTCCCAGATGTCCGGTTTTCTTCCCCCCTGAGTTAAGGATAGCAGGCTGCGGAGGAGAATATGCTTTTCGTTTCCGAGGGTATCTGGTTTATTTTGTTGTGGTTGTGGGGCTTAAAGGGTGCTGAGGGCTTGACAGCAAAAGGCTCTCCCGCCAAGGGCGCGAAGTTAGCCAAGTTTCGCCACGGGAGCGGTGGGGGCCAGCAGTATCTGACGAATGGACAGAGGGGCTGATTATGGATCGATTGCTTTAGAGAAGAACCCATTCTGCGGTGCTGGTGAGTATCTCCGATTTATCAGACGCTACCTAATGCGCTGCGAGGTGGGCGTTGAACTGCTTCACGACGATGTCGTTGGGCTGGCCGCCGGCGGGGAGCAGGGTGAAGAGGGTTGGGCCGTTCTGGTCCACCATGCGGATAACGGCGACGTCGGCGGAACCGGCGTCGGTGACCAGCAGCAGGTGCTCGTCGGTGGAGAACGCGAGGGCGTCGGGGCGTGAGCCGGTGTGGACGCTGGAGGCTGCGCGGCCGTCGTCGATGGAGTACATCGTTGCGGAGTCCGAGCCGAAGTCGGTGACCCACAGGCTGGAGTCGTCGCGGCTGATGATGGCGCGTGCGGGCTTCGAGCCCACGACGTAGGTGCCGCTCACCTCGTTGGTCCAGCTGGAGATCTCCGAGATGCTGTCGGAGTCGAAGTTGGTGGAGAAGATTTCGCCGCCGTCGGGCTTTACCGCGAGGTGCGTGGGTGTCTTGCCCACTTCGAGAAGCGTGAGTAACTGATCGTGCAGCAAGGTGGCGTCCTGCTTGCCGCGCCAGGATTCGGGATCGGCTGCGAGCCAGACGGCCATGACGCTGTGGCCGCCGGAGCAGGCGACGAAGGCCTTTGAGGAGTCGGGCAGCACTGCAACGTCTGTCGCGCCGGGGCAGCCGGAGAAGGAGTCGCGCAGTTCCAGAGGGTGCGCGGCGTCCGTGGGGTGGATGGAATAGACGGAGATGCTGCCCGCGATACGATTGCTGACCACGAGCGAGCGGTTGTCGGGCGCAACGCGGACGACGCCGGGCGCTTCGCCGGTGGCGGCCACGCCGATCTCGCGGCGCTGGTCGAGGTCGATGACGCTGACAGTGTTGGAGCCGGAGTTGGCGACATAGGCGCGTTTGCCGTCGGGCGCAACGGCCACCGAGTAGGGCGTGTGATGGACGCCGATGGTGCGCACGACGGCGTTGCTCTCTGCGTCGATCACGGTGATGGAGTCGCTGCCGGAGTTGGCGACGTAGACCTCGTTGCGCATCGGGTTGACGGCCATGCCTGTAGGCTGGCGGCCTACCTGCAGCACGCGGTCGCGGCGCAGGTAGACGAGATCGAGCACGGTGACAGTGTTGTCCGCGCCGTCGGAGACGTAGGCGAACTCATGGTAGCTGGCCGGGTAGACAGGGAAGCGGTAGCGATGGCAGCCGCCGAGGAGGGCGGGCAGCGCCAGTGCTGCGAGCGCGAGGAGACGCCGTTTTTGTTCGGCAAAAGTAAATGGGAGAGAAAGCACGCTTATAGGAGTGTAGGGACTGTCGGCTATGGGTGCAACGTTGGTGGAGTGTATGTAGGGGACAGCCGTGGGTCGGAATAAGCGAAGTTGCCGAAAACGCCGTTTTTCATGCAATGGCTGCCAACGCTACATCTTGTACCATGGCAGGATGAATCCTGAAGTCTCGGCACCGCGATGGTGGCGGCTCATGGCCCTTTCGGCGGCCTTCTTGATCGCTTTGGGGGTCTCCGCTTTTTATATCGATGTCGCCGTCAACTTCCGATACGACTTCATCGAGCATCATTACGATGCGTTTGGAATGAGCATTCTAGTAGGAATTGTTTTCGTATTTGTAGGGTGCATAGGCTGGGCTACGCATTGCAGCAAACCGCGTCGATCCCGGATGGCCGGAATAGTATTCGTCGCACCGTGGGCAGCACTCGTCGTGGGAAGTCCAATCGGTGGCATGAACATTCATGGACCATCGGCAATCTCTTTGATGTTGATTATTCCATCAACCTTGCTCGCGGTCGTCCTTCTGATCATGGCTGCACTCTGTCGCCAAGAGGCAAGGTAATTTAGCCGTACAGCCTGAAAAGTAGCGTTTTCGGAAACTATGAGGCGAAACGTCCGAAAACACCGTTTTCAGGGAGTGGAATAAGGCGGGCCGTTTAGACTTCTTCTGTGCAAGCTTTCGGCAAGCGGTTTTCAAATTGGTGGTTGCTGGCGCTTGTTCCAATTGGACTCATTGCCTTGCCTGTCTTGCTTATGGGTTTCTTCATGGCGAACAACCTTGGCTGGGGCTTTGTTTGGCCCTCCTGCGATCTGGAACCGCCCATGGCGGGTTCCACCACGCGACGAGCTTGTTGGTCACTACGTGGAATCTGAACGCCATCTGGACGAGAGCAGACCTCCCGCTCCTGCCAGCCTAACCTTGCAGGCAGATGGGTCGATGACAGTTGCTAATCTACCGGCTGACTTCGGCACATCCACTTGTACCCTCTCTGGGAGAGGAAGCTGGGCAGGGCCTGATGATGACGGTATTCGCTTGACGGTTGTTTCAGACGAACATCCTGGCTCGTGCCAAACCGGTTCATATGCAGGGCTAGAGCTGGCAGGACATTCAAAGCCCTATCGCTTGTACTGGACAGTCGGAGACCCAGATTCAGGCACCGGAGTCTGGTTTCGGAGAAGGTGAGAGCGGGTCACTCCCGCAAAGTCGCCTTTTCGGCAAGTTGGGTCGTTGGTATCAAACTGATCCGAGTGCGGCGGTAAACCGCTTAGGGCTTCGTCTTGCGCCACTGGATGAGCAGCCACAGGCCGTAGCCGAACTGGAGGATCCAGACGGCGCAGTAAGCGTAGACGAGGTGACGTTGCGAGAGGGTTTGGAAGGGAATCATCGCGTGGCCTCCTGGTGCAGATGCGTGTTGATGGCGAGGTCGCCTTCAAGGTAGCCGAGGGCACGCGCTGCAGCGATGCGCTGGCGGCGGCGTTCGACGACGTAACGTACGCCGAGGATGAGTGCGCCCCACATAGCCCATGCGGCGAGGTTCCACAGCACGGCGGGATACATGCTGGGGTCGATGCCGGAGTCCGCACCGCCGCCGAAGACCGGCGCGGGATGCTGCGTGCGCCACCAGCGGATGGACATGTAGCAGATGGGGATGTCGAGGGCGGCGAAGACGGCGAGCGCCGCGGAGATGACGGCCGTCTGGCCCGGCGCGGCGAAGCGGCGCACTAGCAGGTAGCTGACGTAGGAGAGCCACAGCAGCAGGTAGGTGGTGAGGCGCGCGTCCCACGTCCACCAGATGCCCCATGCGGCGCGTCCCCACAACATGCCGGTGGCGAGGCCGACGCTGGCGTAGAGCACGGTCAGCTCTGCCGAGGCGAGCGCAAAGGCGTCGGCTGCGTTGGCGCGCTCGATGTTGCGCGGCCGCCACCACAGGTACAGCAGCGAGGCCACGCAGTTGAGGTACGGGAAGACGAAGCTGAGGATGGTGTGCGGAAAGTGGTAGAAGAAGACGCGATAGAGGTTGCCCATTGTGGCTTCGGTCGGCGCGGTCATCGCTACGTAGAAGCCGTAGGCCATCACCACGAAGGTGAGCACGAGCCAGATGCGGCCGAGGATACCGCTCAATCCGCTGGTTTTGCGTGTGTCGTTCACAAACTCTATTTTAGCGCCGCGCGGCGACGGAACTGGGCGTTATTCGGAGGTGGTGTGGGCGAGGCTGGGGTTCGTCACCCCACTCATACCGCGATGAAGCTGCGGTATGAATGGGGCACCCTGAGGGTGTTATTCGATGCGGCGGAATAGAGGCGGCTAATCGCCGACTAAGACGGTGTCAAAGAGTAGAACGCAAGCCGTGGTGAAGACGATGACGTAGGCGACGAGAACCTTGATCCAGAGTGTGGGCTCGAACTCCCCGGTAAGGACGGCGGTGGTGGCCTGGATGAGGCCCAGCAGCGCAGGCATAGAGATGGGCAGCAGCACGAGCGGCAGCAGCGTTTCGCGGTTGCGTGTGCGCAGGCTGAGCACGGCGAAGAAGGTTCCGTTGACGACCAAAGCCCAGGTGCCTAGCGGAAGAATGATGAGCAGCTTCCACGGCTGACCGAGTGGGTGCAGGTTGTAGAAGAGTGTGAAGACGGGTGCGAGCACCAGTTCCACGACCATGACGAAGATGAAGTTTGCCAGCGCCTTGCCGACGAATAGCGCAGAAGCTGGCGCGGGCGAGAGACGGTGCGCGTCGAGGACGTGGTTGTTCAGCTCGCGGGCCCAGCTTTGATTGAGCGCAGTCATGGCGGAGAAGAGCACGGCCACGCCGAGCAGGCCGCCGCTGATTTGGCGCGCGATGGTGGGGAAGGCTGTGGGGTCGAAGGCCATCGCGAAGACGACCACGACCAGCAGTGAGAAGAACAACATGCCGTTGAGTGAATCTTTCGTGCGCCACTCAAGGCGGAGGTCTTTGCGGAGGTGTGCCCAGACGATGCGGGTGTAGTTCATACGCTCACCGCTTTCGTGAGGTCGGCGAGCGTGGCTTCGGTGGCGCGGAGGTAGTCGGCGGGTGCGATGAGGATCTGCAGGCCGCGTTGGCCGGCGGAGATGGAGATGATGTCGAAGAGTTCGATGGTCTCGTCCGCGAAGGCAGGGAAGGGTTTCTTTGCGGCGAGCACGGTGACGCCGCCGCGGACGTATCCGGTGAGCGGCTCGACGTCTTTGAGCGAGGCGAGTTCGATCTTGCGAACGTCAGCGGCTGCGGCGAGTTTCTTCAGGTCGAGCTCGGAGTCTCCGGGGACGACGGCGAAGAGATGGTCGTTGTCACTGGTTTTGGTGACGAGGGTCTTGAAGACCTGCTCCGGTGGCAGGCCGATCTTCTTTGCGACGCTGATGGCGGTGAGGTCGTCGGGGTCGACCTCGTAGGCGCGCAGCTCGTAGTGGATGCCGAGACCGTCGAGCAGGCGTGCTGCGTTGGTCTTTGCGGGTGCCTTGGCGTGGCTCATGATGAGGCCTCCGCGGAGGCGTCGCCGGTGCGCATCTCGCCAGAGATGGAGGCTACGCGGCCTGCGCTGAGTGTGACGGTGGACTTTGCAAGCGGGCGTGCGAGGTCGGCCTGGTGCGTGGTCATCAGCAGCGTGCGTGGTGTGCCGTCGCTGCCGGGTGTGGCGAGGTACGCGAGCAGGCGGTCGACCATGCCGTGCGCGGAGCCGAAGTCGAGGTTGGAGAAGGGTTCGTCGAGGAGAAGCAGCGGAGGTTCGGCCATGAGCACGCGAGCGAGCGAGGCGCGCTGGCGCATACCCTGCGAGTACTCGCTAACGCGGCGGGTGAGGCTGGGGTCGAGGCCTACCTCTTGCAGAGCGGCTGCGGCGACGGCGTCGAGTTCGCTACGGGTGTTGCCGAGGTCGTGGAGCTGCGCGAAGTAGGTGAGGTTCTCCATGCCGGTGAGCTCGTCGTAGAGCATGGGCGCGTGGCCCATGGTGCCGATGCGGCCGCGCTGTTGTTGCGGCGGCGTGCCGAAGATGGTGAGGCGGCCGTAGCTCGGTGAGGTGAGGCCTGAGACGAGTTTGAGCACTGTCGATTTGCCTGCGCCGTTTTCGCCGAGCAGCACGACGCTGCTGCCGGCGGGGAGCGTCAGCGAGACCTCGCGCAGTGCGACGAAGCTGCCGTAAAGGCGCGAGACGCGCTCTAGACGCACGGCTGCTGGTGTTGTGTTGGTGGTGCGGGTTGTCTCTTCGCGGATGGAGATGACGTTCATTGCGGACTAGTTGTGAGTATAGAAGCGTCGAGCGGTGGAGCGTGCGCTGTGTGGTGGTCTGAAAAGCAAACCCCGGGGCTGAAGCCTCTCGTTCGCGGAGAGTTTTATGAGACCGGAGGCTGAAGCCTCGGGCTACCTGATTTGTGGCTAGACCAGATGGCCTGCACTTGCATTGCCTGGGCGATGGTGCTAGCTTGTAACTATTCCTCTCGCTACGGCGAGTCGGATTTCATGCAGAGTGGTTGAGGGACGAGCCCTGTGACGCCACGACAACCGGACAGAACATAGTACCGGTGTCAACTCTCTCCTGGATGTTGCAGGGTACATGAGATTTGAGTGGAAGCAGAGCCATACTTTCAGGCCCGGCCACGCGACTCTTCGTATCCCCAGACTCCCAGACAAAGAGAAAGTCACAGAGCAGGACCCTTCAGCCATCGGAGTTGAACGATGGATGTGTCTTGTACTGTGACTGAGCAGACCCGCTACGAGCTGCGCTGTAACGAGTGTGGCAAGAGCTTTGGCAACCGCCCCCTATCAGCCTGCGATGACTGCCTTGCGCCGCTGGAGGTGCAGTACGATCTGGAGTCAGCGCGCAGCCGCTTTACGCGTGAGGCCATCGCCGCGGGCCCGGCGAATATCTGGCGCTACAAAGCGCTGCTGCCTATCCCTGAAGGCTATCAGCCGGACCTGCCGGTGGGTTTCACGCCGCTGGTGCGTGCGAAGAACCTGGGCAAGCGGATCGGCGCGGACAATCTTTATGTGAAGAACGATGCTGTTTGTTTTCCAACGCTGAGCTTCAAGGACCGCGTGGTCTCGGTGGCGCTGGCGAATGCGCAGGCGTTTGGATTTACGACGGTCGGCTGCTCGTCGACGGGGAACCTTGCGAACTCGGTTGCGGCGCAGGCGGCGCGGCTGGGCATCAAGGCTTGCATTCTTGTGCCGGCTGACCTTGAGGCCGCGAAGATTCTGAACACGCAGGTCTACAACGCGCGGCTGGTGCGTATCGATGGCAACTACGACCATGTGAACCGGCTCTGCACGCAGATTGCGGATGAGTACAACTGGGGCCTGGTGAATGTGAACCTGCGGCCGTACTACGCTGAGGGCTCGAAGACGGTGGGTTATGAGATTGCTGAACAGCTCGGCTGGAAGCTGCCTGATAACGTTGTCTGCCCGATGGCCGGCGGCTCGCTGATTCGCAAGATCCGCAAGGCGTTCAAGGAGTTGATTGCTCTGGGCCTCGTGGAGCCGAAGGAGGTTCGGTTCTTCGGTGCGCAGGCGACGGGCTGCTCGCCGATCTCGCAGGCGGTGAAGAACGGTTGGGATTACATCGAGCCTCAGAAACCGAACACGATTGCCCGCTCGCTCGCTATTGGCAATCCGGCTGATGGACCGGCTGCGGCGAAGATGATTCGCGAGACCGGCGGCTGGGCTGAGGATGTCTCGGATGTTGAGATCGTCTCCGGCATCCAGGAGCTGGCCGAGTCCGAGGGCATCTTTACCGAAACCGCAGGCGGCGTTACGACGGCTGTTACCGCGCGGCTCTATGCGCAGGGCCGCATCGGGCGCGACGAGACGACCGTCGTCTGCATCACCGGCAACGGACTGAAGACCACCGACGCGCTCGAAGGCCGCTTCCTTGCTGAGCCTGCTGTCAAGCCGAAGCTGGCGGCGTTTGATGAGTATCTACGCTCGGTCGACAGCTCGTTTGCGAGCGCCAACGAAACAGAAGAGGCTGAGCTTGAGCTCGCCGGAGGAGTGAAGTAGTGTCCGTGAAAGTTGTTCTACCCACCGCCTTGGCGCGTCATACCGACGGCCAGAAGACCTTCGCTTCGGAGGCCGCAAACCTGCCCGGTCTGCTCGCCGAAGTTGACACCAAGTTCCCTGCGCTCTCACAGAACATCAAGGACGAGCAGGGCAAGCTGCGCCGCTTCATCAATGTCTACATCAATGATGAGGACATCCGCTTCCTCGGCGGGGACACGCATGAGTTCGCGGATGGCGATGAGATCATGCTGATCCCGTCGATCGCCGGCGGGTCCTTCGCGGACGGCGATTAGCGCTGCGCGCGAAGGATCTTCGCTGCTACTACCGACGGGTCGTATACAGGAGATGAGCAAGCCGTTGCTGTGCATAGAAACAGCGCGGCGCGGGGCAGCTTTGGATACTGCACACTCGTCGGCAGCGGATGCGCGTCGTTTGGATCGCGCCACTCGATCAGTTCGTGCTGTGTGAACGCGCGCAGGGCAGCGATGTGAAGAGCCTGCGCGTTCGCATCGCCACGCGGGCCGAGCACGGTTACATGGATCGGAGCGGTGACGAAGTCCTGGTGCGCCAGCAGCGTTCCTGCTGAGAGCCATTGCTTTGCGATGCTGGGTGCAGCGAGATAGCGCATCGCCTCTGCCGCAAGCTGGCGGTCGGCATCGTTACCGGTGGCCGTTGCCAGTAGCGTTGCGAACTGCACCAGCGCGATGTTCTCGTCACGATCGGGGTGGGGTTTGAATGCCGCGTCGGTAGCCGTGGCTGAGGTGATGAAGCCGGTGCCGGGAGTGTGCGGCTGGAAGTGTCCCGCGATAAAGTTTGCCGCTTCTTGTGCACGCTGCAGGTCGCGACGGTCGCCGTCGACGAGATACAGTTCTAAAAATCCGCGACCCATGGAAAGTGTGTCCGCAAGATATGGCCCGGCGGGGTCTTGATCATCGTGCCGGTAGCCGCCGCCTGGCAGGCTGCGGTGTACTGTGATCCACTGCGCAGCGCGGCGAGCATCGTCGAGTGCCGACGCATCGCCGCTTGCGGCATAAAGGTCCGCCAGCGACTGGATCGTCCAGCCGTTTTCGCGCGAGTAGACGTGCTTGTCCACGCGCGGTATGCCTTGCTTGACGCGGTGTGCATCGTCGAGAGCGAAGTACGGTGCGTTCTCAGTGCCGTCATCATGCAGGTCGGCGTCCTGCGAGACGAAGACCGCGCCGGTTGGGCCATCGGTGAGAAAGCGACGCAGGTAACGATGCACAGCCTGCGCGGTAGCGAGGTACGAAGGGTCATGCGTCTGCGCATACGCCAGTGCGTAGGTGCGGATGTACGAGTCTTGAATGAAGATCAGCTTCTCGAAGTGCGGCTCGTTCCACACGCCATCCACCGAGTACTGGTATGCGCCGCCCCACACCGGATCGATCAGTGCCTCGGCGTTCTTCAGGCTGACGTCCACGCGCTTCTTGTAGGTCGCATCGCCCTGTGCGGCCAGCCGCATCGCGTAGGCGTAACTGTCCGCGTCGAGATACTTGTGCCCAAAGGCCCAGCCTGCGTACTGACTGTCGTACTGCTTCTCGTAGTTCTGTTTTACCTCGGCGAGCAGTGCTGCGGGCATCGTCGCATCGGCTGCTGGATGCAGCGTTGCCTCGCGCTCGATGCTTGGCCCCGGCGTCGGGTCTTTGATGATCGCCGTGAGCATCGACGCCATCAGCTTCGGCTCAAGGTAGCCCTGCCGCTTGACGATCTCGCTGCCATCGGCTGCGAAGACCACTGTCGCCGGCCAGCCGTAGTCCTGGTAGCGGTTGGAGATGTCGGGGCGCGCGTCCTGATCGACCTTAATGAGCAGATACTTCTCGTTCAGCAGCTTGACGACCGTGGGATCGACGTAGGTGGTTGCGTCCATCACGTGGCACCAGTGGCACCAAACGGCCTCAAGGTCGAGCAGCACAAACTTATGCTGCTGCTTCGCCTGAGTGAATACATCCTGTGACCATGGCTGCCAGTGCAACGGCCCGGGTGCTTGTTGCGCGGAGCACACGGCTGTCAACGCACTTAGCGTGCAGCACAACATCGAACGTGAGAGGAACCTTGCGAGACGCATCGTGATATAGGTACGCCTGATGGTACGGTTCTGGATGTTCGATGACGGGCCGAATTAGTAATGAATCACCGCGAGACGTCGCGCGGCCTCTGCCAGCTCGTCATCCTTCTTCGCGAAGCAGAAGCGCAGCAGGTCTTTGCCTCGGTTGACGCCGTTCGCATCGTTGCCGAAGAACGCAGAGCCGGCAACCGCGGCTACTCCGGTGTCGCGTAGCAGACGTCGCGAACGCTCACTGCCGTTGCTACCGGGGATGCTGCTCGCATCGGCGAGTACGTAGTATGCCCCGGCGGGTATGGATGGCTTGAGCCCTGCATCACGCAGGGCCTGGCACAGGACATCGCGCTTGCGTTGATGGTCTGCGGCGACACCAATGTAAAAGCTCTGCGGCAATGTGAGCAGACCCACCGCTGCACCATGCTGCAAGGGCGAAGGAGCGCAGACGTAGACGAGATCATGGAAGTAGCTTATCGCCGGCATCCAGCGCTCGCTTGCTGCAAGATAGCCGAGCCGCCAGCCGGTTACGGAGAAGGTCTTCGAGAAGCCCGAGATGGTGATGGTGCGTTCTGCCATGCCAGGCAGGGCAGCGAGGCTGTAGTGCGTGACACCGTCGTAGACGAAGTATTCGTACATCTCGTCGGTGATGACGAAGAGATCGTGCTCGATGGCGATCTCTGCGAGCGCCTCGAGTTCGGCGAGTGTGAAGACTTTGCCGGAGGGGTTCGATGGCGAGTTGAGGATGATTGCGCGGGTTCGCGCTGTGATGGCGGCGCGCACACGGTCTGCATCGAACGTCCAGTCGGGTGCTTCCATCGGCACAATCACCGGCACGATGCGTTGCGAACGCAGTGTACTCACGTGGTATCCGTAGAACGGCTCAAAGAGGATGCACTCGTCGCCGGCGTTCAGCAGAGCCATCACCGTGGCCTGCATGGCACCGGTAGCGCCGCTGGTGACGAGTACCTGAGTCTCTGGATTTACATCAACCTTGTTGAAGCGCGCGAGCTTGCCCGCGATGGCCTCTCGAAGAGACTCGATGCCTTCAGCGCGGGTGTAGATGTTGTGGCCCGCATGGATCGCCGCAATGGCTGCGTCGACGACCGCGTGTGGCGGGTCGGTGTCGCATACGCCTTGTGCCAGGTTGATGCCATTGGCTGCAGTGCATGCAACACTCATGGCTCGAATCTCGCTCTGCACCTGGTTCGGCGCAAGCTCACTCAGTCGAAGTCTGCTCTCGTTGGCGATGGCGGTCAGCATAAGAAAGGGCAACAAAACTATCTTATGCCAACCACGCCATCGCCGCCCCGGTTTACACGACGTGGAGCAGCCAGAGAATCAGGAAGATCAGCAGGATGGTGCCGAGAGTGCCGCTGGGAAAGTAGCCCCAGCTGCGCGAGTAGCCATAGTGAGGGAAAGAACCGAATAGCAGAAGCAGAATGATGACGACAACGATGAGTTCCACAGACGCCTCCAGGATCCAAGTATCTGCAACGTCACAAGTAGATGCCGGATCGCAGAGCACTGTTATCCAATGGCGAGAAGTTCGCATACCGCGAAGGTTTTCTCGACAGGTCGTGCAACTCGCCGCCGATAACACCGATCTCAACGTATGGTTTCAGGCTTTTGGTTTCGGGTTTCATTCAATTCACTAGGTTAGGTGTCGATATGTTTCTACTGCTTGCTCTTGTGCTGGTGATTATCTGGGCCGTCAGCTTCTTTGCGTTCCATGTCTCCGCTTTCTTTATCCATCTGCTGATCGTCTTCGCGGTGATCTCGCTCATCATGCATCTTGTGCGCGGGCGCAGCGCCTAAAGCAGGCGTAAACACGGAGGCCGAACCCTGTGTGGGCTCGGCCTCCGTGTTTGCTGCTATCTGCGGATTGCTTACTGGTGTGTCACGTTGGCGGCCGGCGCTTGCGCAACCGGCGGAATCGGCGTTCCGAGAGCCTCGGGAGTCTCCTCGGCGAGCTTCTGCAGCTTGCGTGTCAGCGCCAGCTCCAGCACCTCATCCATCGTCTCCACCCAGTTCAGTTTCATCTCATCTTTGATCAGCTGCGGCAGATCAGCGAGATCGCGCTTGTTGTCCGCAGGCAGAATCGCCTCGCGGATGCCTGCGCGATGCGCAGCAAGCAGCTTCTCCTTCAGACCGCCGATGGGCAGCACCTTGCCGCGCAGCGTGATCTCGCCGGTCATCGCGATGTCGCGGCGGACTTCGATGCGCGTCAGTGCGCTGGCGAGTGCCGTTGCCATGGTGATGCCGGCGGAGGGGCCGTCCTTGGGGATTGCGCCCTCGGGCACGTGGATGTGGATGTCGATGTTGCGGTAGAAGTCCTTGGCGAGCCCAAGGTGCTGTGAGCGCGAACGTATCCAAGTCAGCGCAGCCTGTGCGGACTCCTGCATGACGTCTCCCAACTGGCCGGTCGGCGTCATCTTGCCCTTGCCGTCGAGTACCTGCACCTCGGTCTGCAGAATCGAGCCGCCCATCTCCGTCCATGCCAGCCCGGTGACGAGGCCGATCTCACTCTTCTCCTGCACCTGGCTGTCGCGGAACTTAGCCACGCCTAGCAGGCCTTCGATTGACTCGGTGGTGACGGCCTCGGTATGCTTGCCGTCCTTCACGATCTTGCGTGCGACCTTGCGGCAGAGGTTGCCGATCTCGCGCTCCAGGTTGCGGACGCCAGCCTCGCGCGTGTAGTAGCGGATGACGTCGCGCAGCGCATCATCGGAGAACTGAATCTGTTCGCCGTTGAGGCCTGTGGCCTCCAGCTGTTTCTTCACCAGGTACTGCTTGGCGATCTCCAGCTTTTCGACCTCGGTGTAGCCGGTGAGGCGGAGGATCTCCATGCGGTCCTGTAGAGGGCCGGGGATGGTGTGCAGCACGTTCGCCGTGGCGACGAAGAGAACCTGCGAGAGGTCATATTCGACGTCGAGATAGTGGTCCTGGAAGGTGTTGTTCTGCTCGGGGTCGAGGACTTCGAGCAGGGCACTGGCCGGGTCGCCGCGGAAGTCCGAGGCCATCTTGTCGATCTCGTCCAGCATGATGACGGGGTTCTTGGTGCCGGCCTTCTTCATGCTCTGGATGATCTGTCCTGGCAGCGCGCCGATGTACGTCCGTCGGTGGCCGCGAATTTCGGCCTCATCGCGTACGCCGCCCAACGACATGCGGACGAACTTGCGGCCAGTGGCTTTGGCGATCGACATGCCCAGCGAAGTCTTGCCCACGCCCGGAGGTCCGACGAAGCACAGAATCGAGCCCTTGGGGTTCTTCACCAACTGCCGCACGGCGAGGAACTCGAGGATACGGTCTTTGATCTTCTCCAGGCCGTAGTGGTCTTCGTTCAGCACCGTCTCGGCGTTCTCAATGGAGCGAATCTCCTTGGAGCGCTTCTTCCACGGCACAGCCAACAGCCAGTCGAGGTAGTTGCGGCTGACGGTAGACTCTGCCGACATCGGCGGCATCGCTTCAAGCTTCTTGAGCTCCTGCAGCGCCTTTTCCTTTACCTCGGCCGTCATGCCGGCCTCTTCGATCTTCTTCTTCAGCTCGTCGAACTCCGAGCGTTCGCCGCGGCCCAGTTCCTTCTGGATCGCCTTGATCTTCTCGTTGAGGTAGTACTCCTTCTGGGCGCGCTCCATCTGCCGCTTCACGCGGCTCTGGATGCTGCGATCCATGTTGAGCTTCTCGATGGCGATATCCAGCGTGTCGGCGATGCGCGAGAGCCGCATCTCGGGGTCAAAGACCTCAAGGATCTGCTGCTTCTCTTCGATCGACAGCGGCAGGTTTGCCGCGATCACGTCGGCGAGCTTCGCCGGATCGTCGGTGCGCAGTGCTGCGGCGCTCTCCTGATTTAACGACTGCTGCAGCTTGCCGTACTGCTCGAACAGTTGATGGACGCGGGCCACCAGTTGGTCCGTCTGCGGTGTAGAGACGAGCTCTGCACGCGACACACGCACGGTGGCAATAAAGAATCCGTCGTCGTCGTTTACCTCACTGGCGCTGGCGCGTTCGACGCCCTCCACCAGCACCTTGATGTTGCCGTCCGGCATGCGGACAGACTGCACGATATTGCCGACCACGCCCACGGTATAGATGTCGTCCGCTGTCGGCTCATCCACCGAGGCATCGTGCTGTGCCGCGAGGAAGATCTTGCGGTCACCGTTGAGCGCCTCTTCCAGGGCACGTACACTGGACTCGCGGCCCACCACAAAGGGGGCCATCATATGCGGGAAGATGACCATCTCGCGGATGGGCATCATGGGTAGCTTGCGCTGGGCGCCGGTCAATAGGTCTCGTTCGTCGTTGGTCATAACTCTCCAGTGTTAGACGCGAATGAATACCGAACGATGCGCGCCCTTTCGCTGAACGAAATTGTACCCTGCACACCGGACAAGAAAACGCAGTGTTTCTACTGGTTTTGCGCCCAACGAAAAACGGACAGCCGAAGCTGCCCGTTTCCATTGACACTTTTGTTATCACCGCTAGCCGGCTTTCTCCAGCACTACGGGCATCGTGATGTCGCGGCTCTTCACCATCTCTTCGGTGATCACCAGCTCCTTCACCTTCTTGTTGCCGGGGATGTGGTACATCAGGTCAAGCATCAACTCTTCCAGAATCATGCGCAGACCGCGCGCTCCCACTCGCCGTTGCAGGGCCTCGCGGGCGATCTCACGGGCCGCATCGTCGGTCCAGATCACTTTGACGCCCTCATACTCAAACAGGCGCGCATATTGCTTGAGCAGCGCATTGCGTGGCCGTGTCAGGATGTCGATCAGCGCCGCTTCATCCAACTCGTCGAGGATGCCCAACACGGGAAGACGTCCGATAAATTCGGGAATCAGGCCATACTTCAGCAGGTCCTGAGGTTCGGCCTGGCGCAGCAGCTCTGTGTCACGTTGTGCGCGGATCGGGGTAACGATATCGTCCTCGGCGACCTCGCCGATGGCTTTAAAACCAAGAGCCTTCTTGCCGATACGACGCCCGATTACCTTTTCGAGGCCCACAAACGCACCGCCGCAGATGAACAGGATGTTCGTCGTATCAACGATCGTGAACTCCTGGTGCGGGTGCTTGCGCCCGCCCTGTGGCGGAACGTTGGCGATGGTGCCTTCCAGCAGCTTCAGCAGAGCCTGCTGTACACCCTCGCCACTCACATCGCGAGTGATGGAGGGGTTCTCGTCCTTGCGGCCGATCTTGTCGATCTCATCAATATAGATAATGCCGGACTGGGCACGGGCCACGTCGCCGTCGGAGGCTTGCAACAGCTTCAGGATGATGTTTTCCACATCCTCGCCCACATAGCCGGCTTCGGTCAGAGTCGTCGCGTCCACAATCGCAAACGGCACATCGAGCATCTTGGCCAGCGTCTGGGCCAGCAGCGTCTTGCCGGAGCCTGTCGGGCCTACCAGCAGAATGTTCGACTTCTGCAGCTCCACATCGTTGCCGCGCGTGCGGTTCATCTGGATGCGCTTGTAGTGGTTGTAGACGGCTACGGCGAGCTTCTTCTTGGTTGTGTCCTGGCCGATGACGTACTCGTCCAGAAATGCTTTCACTTCAGCAGGCTTGGGCAGATGCGCAGGGGCAGCACCGGGCTGCGAGTCGCCTTTGTCATCTTCGAGGATGGAGTTACACACCGCGACACACTCGTCACAGATGTAAGCACGTGGATAGTCCGACGGCGAAGATATCAGCTTCGCAACTGCATCCTGGGATTTATGGCAAAACGAGCAGCGGAGTGATTCTTCCGGGCCCCTGGAGGTCTTCATAGACAGGGTGAACTCCTTTGTGGGCACTGACGCAGCAAAACGCCGCGTCAGACACATGCATAAGTTTACACCCGTGCCCCGGCCCCGGTGATGTACCAAAGTAACACGGGCTGTCGCACTGGATTCCGGGTGTCGGACGTGGTTCCATTTCTGTATTTGGGTAGACAAAAGCCCCGCACCATTGCTGGAGCGGGGCTTCTGACTTTCCGTCGCGTTACGTACGCGGGCGGTCGATGATGTCGTCGATGATGCCGTACTCCTTGGCCTGCGGAGCGGTCATGATGAAGTCACGTTCCACATCGCGTTCGATGCGTTCCAGTGGCTGGCCGGTGTTCTGGCTCATCAAACGGTTTGTGAGCTCACGAATACGCAGGATCTCTCGCGCGTGAATGTCGATGTCCGTTGCCTGTCCGCCGAGACCGCCCATGGACGGCTGGTGGATCAGGATGCGTGAGTTAGGCAGCGTGAACCGCTTGCCCTTCTTGCCGGCCATCAGCAGGAACGCGCCCATCGACGCCGCCTGACCGAGGCAGAATGTGACCACATCGTTCTTGATGTACTGCATCGTGTCGTAGATCGCTAGGCCGGCAGAGATCGAGCCGCCCGGCGAGTTGATGTAGAGCTGGATGTCCTTCTCCGGGTCTTCGCCGGAGAGGAACAGCAACTGCGCGATGATCAGGTTCGCGACGTTATCGTCGATCGGCGTTCCCAAAAAGATGATGTTGTCGCGCAGCAGGCGGCTGTAGATGTCATACGAGCGTTCGCCCCGGCTCGTCTGCTCCAGCACCATCGGTATCAGTCCCATTGGCTCTCTCTTTCTTTGCGTGTTGCGTGTGAAGGGCCTAAATCGAGGGCCAAAACTTGTTTCTCAATCCGTTACCCTGAGGGTAAGGACCAGCTGCGTGCCCGTGCTGGAAACAATCCTACAACCGGGCACACAGCTTTATCCTATGAGGCTGTTAACCAGTCTGCCGCTCGTGCAGCTAACCAGCCAGCCGCTCGTACAGCGCGGCGCCGGTCTTCTCGCGGCGAATCTGGTCGCGCATCCGCTGCAGGGAGCCGTCATCCTTCATCCGCTTGTACAGCTGTTCCATCGGCTCGCGCGCCTGGATCGAGAGCATCAGCAGCTCGCGCTCGAACTCCTCGTCGCTCACCTCGACCTTCTCCTGCTCGGCGATCTTGTCCAGCAGCAGCGAGGCCTTCACCTCGTTCACGGCCTGGTCACGCTGTACCTCGCGCAGGCGGCCAAAGTCCAGTTGTCGCATCGCGTCGGCGCTCATACCCTGCTGGGCCAGCGCGCGCAGACCGCGCTCCAGCCGGGCGTCGATCTGCTGCTGCACAAACGTCTCGGGAACAGGGAACTTGAACTTCGCCACGATCTCGTCGAGCATCTTGTCGCGCGCCTGTGACTTCAGCGCTTCAGCCTTGCGGCCCGCTACGCGCTCACGCAGCTTGGTCTCGAAGTCATCCCAGCTCTCGTAGTTGCCCAGCTGCTTGGCGAACTCTTCGTCGCGCTCGGGGTAGCTCTTGCTCTTGATCGCCTTCACGGTCACGTCGTACGCCACGGTGCGGCCCGAGAGGCGCGCATCGCCGAACTCGGCCGGGTAGGTGGCCTCGAAGCTCAACTCCTGGCCGACCTTCGCGCCGCGAAGGGCTTCGTTGAACGCCTGCAGCGTGTTCTTGCCGCCGACTTCGATCAGCACGTCCTCGCCGGTGATCGGCTGATCTTCGGCCTTCTCGAGCCCGTCTTCGCCGACGGTCTGCGCGACAGCCTGCAGCTCGCCCTTGAAGCCGATCTCGGCCCAGTCGCCATCAACCAGCGGACGGTCCTCTTCCACTGGCTCCACGGTCGCGTGGTGGTCGAGCACGTTGTTCAGCTCGGCCTCGTACTCGTCGTCAGTCAGGGTGGTGTCGGGCTTCTCGACGCTCACGGTGTCGTAGCCAGTGATGTCGATCGTCGGCATCACTTCGAAGCTCGCCGTGAACTTTAGAGGCATGCCTTCGGCCAGAGTCAGCTCGCTCAGCTGGGGCTCGCTCACGGGCTGCAGGTTCTGCTCCTGCAGGGCCTCGCGGAATTTCTGGCTCACGAGCGACTCCAGAACCTCCTGGCGCAGCTCGCGTGCAAAGCGGCTCTTGATCAGAGTCGGTGGCACCTTGCCCGCGCGGAAGCCAGGAATACGGGCCAGCTTCGTGTAGCGCTTGGTCGTCTGCTGGAACGCCTTGTTCACCTCTTCGGCAGGAGCCTCAACGCTGATCGAGCGGGTCAGCTCGGCGTTCAGCGTGGGGCCGTGGTGATGGTGCTCGTGGTCATGACCGGCGTGATCGTGGGTGTGCTCGGCAGTCGCCACAGCGGTATCTTGCGTCGTCTCTTCAACTGTCTCTGACAATGTGTTGCCTTCCAAAGTGCCTACCAAAAGGTGGGGGGCGGGCTGGGAATTTGCGCCGATGCAACCCGTTCAAGGCGCCTTCCGAAAAGGGAAGGCCAGCCGGCATCGGCACTGCGCCAACACTAAGGATACGAGGCTGTGCCGCAGGGGTCAAACCACGCCCGGTACCCCGCTTTCCGCCTGAGTCGCAGGGCGACTGGGCGATATCCGGTAAGACCGCTCAACTTCCTTGTCAGCTATCCAGCCACGGTGCCATAATTCGCACGCTCAGAAATTGTTTCCACTACGATCATTCTGCTCACCGCATTTAGCCGTCTCATCACAACCAACGGAGGCCCCATGGCACACGAAGAAACGACCCGCCGCGATTTCCTCAAGACCACCAGCGCCGCCCTCGCGGCCACTGCGCTCCCCGCTGCTTCCAGCCTTTGGACGGCGAAGAGCTATGCCGCCATCCCGGGCGCCAACGACCGTGTCCGCACAGCCGTCGTCGGCTGCGGCGACCGCATGAAGCAGTCCCTGATTCCCGCCTTCTCCGAGCACGCTAAGGAGATGAACTTCGAGTTCGTCGCCGTCTGCGATATCTGGAACCGCCGCCGCGAAGAGGGCAAGGACTATATCAAGAAGGTGTCGGGCTTTGACGTAGAGCCGGTCGTCAACACGGACGCCCTTTACTCGCGTAAGGACGTTGACGCCGTTCTCATCGCCACAGCCGACTTTCAGCACGCCCGCTGCGGCATCGAGGCCGTCAACGCCGGGCGAGATGCATATGTCGAAAAGCCCACCGCGCACCTGATGGAGGATGCCCGCAACTTCCGCGCCGCTGTGCACAAGACAGGCAAGATCGTGCAGGTGGGCACGCAACGCCGCTCCACGCCCAGTTATATGAAGGCTGCGGAGTACATCAAGTCCGGCAAGTTCGGAGACATCGTGATGGTGGAGATGAGCTGGAACGTGAATCAGCCAGGCCGCTGGCGTCGCCCCGACGTTGTGCCA
This sequence comes from Acidobacteriaceae bacterium, assembly GCA_903970395.1. GTDB lineage: Bacteria > Acidobacteriota > Terriglobia > Terriglobales > Acidobacteriaceae > Granulicella. Next base: position 11,808 of record CAJCIM010000149.1, on the reverse strand, counting down.
CTGCTCAAAGAAGAGGACACGGACTGGCACCGCTACTGCATGGGCGTCATCAAGGACAAATTCGACGCCCGGAAGTATCTCGAGTTCCGCCTCTTCTGGCCATACTCGTCGGGCATCCCTGATCAGTGGCTCGTCCACCAGATCGATACTGTGCATTGGTTCACCGGCCTGCCGCATCCGCGCAGCTGCGTCGCGAACGGTGGCATCTACCTGTGGAAGGATGGCCGCACGAACTGGGACACGATGACCTCGGTCTTCGACTATGGTCCGCTGGACGATCTGACCAAGGGCTTCCAGGTGCAGTACACCTCGCGCTTTACGAATTCGGCGGGCGGCGTCAAGGAGCTCTACTACTCCAACGGCGGCATGATCGACATGGACAAGCAGACCGTCACCGACACAGGCGGCATGACGGCACGTGAAGCTGCGGAGATGAAGCTGCAGCCCAACCGCCTGCCCAGCTTCTCTCTTGGCGGCGAGAAGGTCTCTACCGACGCCAACACCGGCAAGGGCGACCCGCAGACCGGAGCCAACATGCGGAATTGGATGGAGTGCGTCCGTAGCCGCAAGACCCCCAATGCCAGCATCGAAGCCGGCTACAGCCACTCCATCGCCCTGTGCATGAACGTGGCGGCAATCCAGACCGGCCTGAAGGTCACATTCGACGACAAGACCCAACAGGTAATGGCAGGAGGCAAGGTCTATGCCTAAGAAGAAATCAGGTGCCCCAGACCTGGATTCTCAGACTTGGGTTCGCAGGACGCTGGTGATGACGACTCTCGCACTCATGGCCACTACCGCTCTCGGGCAAAAAGGCGTCCAGGTTAAGACGGATGAGGCAAGCCGCCGCGTCGACGTCACCATCGACGGCCAGCCCTTCACCAGCTACCTGTGGCCGGACGCCAACGACCCAAAGGCGCTGAAGAAGCCTGTCCTCTACCCTATCCTCGACTCCGACGGCGTCACGGTGACGCGAGGCTATCCGCTCGCTCCGCGTCCGCATGAGCGTGTCGATCATCCGCACCACGCTGGTCTCTGGTTCAACTATGGCAACGCCAACGGCTTCGACTTCTGGAACAACTCCGACGCCATCAAGCCTGCGGACGCGCCGAGGATGGGCACCGTCTATGAGGACAAGATCGTCTCCATCAAGTCCGGCTCGCGTAGCGGTGAACTGGTTGCGACGTCGCACTGGACGACAGGGAAGGGTGACCGCATTCTCGACCAGACCACGCGCTACGTCTTCTCAAGCGGCAAGGGCGTGCGTTCCATCGACATGACCATCAAGCTGAAGGCGATTGAAGATGTCACCTTCAACGATGACAAGGAAGGCGTGCTCGGCATGCGCGTCGCTAGCTGGCTTGAGTCACCGGAAGAGAAGTCCGGCATGTTCATGGATGCCAGCGGCCGTCCCACGCAGACCGCCGGCGCCAGCCCTGATGCGACCGGCGTCTACCTCACCAGCGAAGGCGTCGAAGGCCCGAAGGTGTGGGCCACGCGCGGCCGCTGGTGTACGCTCACCGGCCACAATGCTGAAGGGCATACCGATAGCATCGCGATCCTTGACCACCCCGGCAACCCCGGCTACCCAACGTACTGGCACGCGCGCGGCTACGGCCTCTTCGCCGCCAATCCGCTGGGTCGCAGCATCTTCGATCCTAAGCAGCCAGCCTTCAAGTACTCGATCAAGAAGGGTGACAGCACCACCTTCCGCTATCGTATCGAGATCTACGACCACCCCACCACGGCCGCGGAGATCAACCACGATGCGGACGTCTTTGCTGCAGAGAAAAACTAGACGCCGCCTCAAACATCAACGCCCGCAGACGATTCGTCTGCGGGCGTTGTCATGCAGCGAAGGGCTAGCGTCCGCCCTTGATATAGATCCAACCCTGCTCTTGCTTGGTCACCACTTCGACAATGCCCGCAGGTACCGGCGTAACACCCGGCAACAGGTCCTTCAGTTCGAGGTGTCGCGCGCGCATGGCGTTTTGACAGGCGACGAACTTCACGCCCTTCTCCTGCAGTTTGGCGATATCGGCCGCCGCGGACGAATCGTTTTTTACCAGAGCGATACCGCCCGCATAGGCAACGACTTCCACCTCTACCGGGTCAGGCTTCAATCCCTCGATCAGGTTACGTATGTTTCCCATCGTGATGTGCCAGTCTTGCTCCTCGTCCGAGGTCACAGCGAACACCACGCGATGCGTCTTGCCCGTCGCGCTCTGCGCCAGCATCTTCGCCGACCCACCCAGTCCCATCAGCATCACCACACACAACGCCAGCATCAGTCCGCTTCGTCTCTTCATCGTTCTCCTTAATGGTCTGTTCTTGAACATCTTCAGCGTACAGGCAATCTAGTACTTGTCATACGCATGGTTGAACTTTGGCCGCGGCTGCGCGTGGATAAACGCCGCCACGTCCGTCGCCTCCTGCGCGCTCAACGTGCCCTTACGGTTCTGCGGCATGTTGTACTGCACAAACGCCGACATCTTATCGATCGAGTTCATGCCTGCTCCGTCGTTGAACGACTCCGGTCCCCACAGCGGCGGGTAAGGGCGTCGCGCACCTTCGCCGTTCGCTCCATGACAGCCCGCGCACTGCGCCGCATAGATCGCCGCACCATGTTGTGGATCAGGCGTCAGCACTGGCAGGGGTTCGAGCCCACGCCCTATGAACTTTGCCTGGTCCTTGTGTGGCTCCGACAGCCAGTTGATGTACGCCTTGAGCGCTACCATCTCCGCGCTGTCAGAGGCTAGAGGCGAGCCGTTCTCGCTGCGTGTCATGCATTCCTCAATGCGGTCATCCAGCGTGATCTTGCGCCCCGCGCGCGGACTGAACTTCGGATACGCCTGCGCCGTGCCCACCATCGGCGCGGAGTACGGCGCAATGCCGCCAGCCACATGGCAGTTCCCGCACGCAATTCGCGCCTTCGTATACTGTGTGCCGTACACCGGGGTTTCGTTGAACAGCTCCCAGCCGTACTGCACCTGATGCAGCTTTGCCGGGCTGAGCCTGCTCATCGGCGTCACGTGCCATGGATGTTGGAGCGAGGCCGGCTCAAACATCGACCCCAGCCATGCGCCGCCTACCCATCCCATCCCCTGCGGCCCCAGCCGTACGCCCAGAACAATCACTCCCGCATACAGGGCGAGCGTGAACACCGCAACAGCAACTGTCAACCAACGTTTCATAAAAAGTAGCAACATAACTTCTTTATTTTAATAGGCTCCCGGTTAGGCACTTTGATTCAATGCCCAAGGTGTTTATCGAAGAACGCCGTGATCTCACCGAAGGCCTCGTGCGTCTCCGGTGCCGTATCGTCCATCTCGTACTGCGCGTGCGACATAGCTTCAAACACCTCAAGCTGCGCCTCCACACCTGCCTCGCGCAACTTGCGATGAACACGCACTGTATTGCTCAGCAGAAGGTCGCGCGTGCCGGTCGTCAAGATCGTTGGAGGAAATCCGTGCATATCGCCATACACCGGAGAGAGTAGAGGGTCGTGAAGGTCGTGCCCATGCGCATAGACCACTGTCGCGGCGTCACAAAAGCCGTCGCGTGACACGAGCACGTTGTCCACCATCTCATTCGTGTAAAAACTGTCGCCTGTCTTCGTTACATCAGACATCGGAGTACCCGGTGCGATCGCTCCTGGCATCGGCAGCCCGAGTTGCTTCGCCCGCAACATCATCTCCAACGTCAGCGCACCGCCAGCCGATGTGCCGAATACCCCCACATCCTTCGCGCCCGCCTGCTTCACCGCTGCCCTGTACACCGTCATCGCATCGTCCAGTGCGCCCGGGAAGTACGCCTCTGGCGGCATCCGGTAGTCCACCGAGATCACGCGAAAGTGCCCGAACCCCGCCATCATGATCGCTTCGGACGTGCCCGCCTCACCTGGGAACAGCTCATAGCAGCCGCCATGCACGTGCACCAGCAGCTTGTCCTTGTGCTCGGGGCTCACGACGTCGGGCGTCACCATGTACACGCGCACGCCGTCGATCGTCGCTGGCTCGACCTTCACATGCAGCCGTTCGCGCAGCCCAGGCAGCTTCTGCAGCGTCTTTGCAGCCTGCGCATCCGCGGCCGTTCGCCACTGCTCGCCCGTTGTCCAAAGGTCCTTCCAGGTTGTGGCCGGTGGCGTCGCGATCACCTTCTGGATCTGCGGACTTACATCCGTTGGCACGGGCAGGCTCTTCGCGGGGACCTGCTCGGGCGTGTTCGTTGCGCCACTCTGTTGCGCGGTCGCAGCCGCTGCCATCATCGACCAACACACCACTGCAAGACATATCACTCTCATATCGACCATTCTGCACCATTGCGGCTTGCGACGGCGCGACGCGCCCGGTACTCTGCACCTGAGGGCAAAGAGGGGAAGCATGGGTCGGTTCATTCGTTGCAGCATTGCCGTTGCGGTCGTCCTATCTCTTCAGTGGATAGCGCACGCTCAGTCCACCGTACCTGCCAACACCGGCTCGCGCGTCATCCCATCGGACGCGCAGAGAGCCCTCGACTTCCAGAATGCAAAACGCCATGACGTCGGCGCGTCGCCCCTGCAGTGGTCGGTGACACTCGCAGCCACTGCGCAGAACTGGGCCAATCATCTCGCCGCAGATGAAGGCTGCAGCCTCATTCACACCACCAACGACCAGTACGGTGAGAACCTCTTCGCCGGTGCCGGCCGCCCGTACACCGCACTCGACGCCGCGCAGGACTGGTATGGCGAGATTGCCAAGTTCCACTATGGCCCGCTTAGTGATAACAACTGGGCAGCCGCCGGCCACTACACGCAGATGGTCTGGCGCAATACCACGGCTGTCGGCATGGGCCGCGCGACCTGCCCTAGCGGCTGGATCGTCATCGTCGCCGAGTATGATCCGCCCGGCAACTACATGGGACAGAAGCCCTACTGAGACTGAAAACCTGCACAGCGTTTAGGATTGTCACTGCCATGTGGGGATCACCGCTTTGTAACGCTGGAATAAGAACTAAACAGCGAGCCGTCACGTCGGCCAGTCTTGCGTTGTTGCTCTGCTGCGTTCCCCTCGCTGCCGCTACGCCATCCTCGCAACTCAGGCTCTTCACGACAACACACCCCGCAATGGGTACGGACTTCACGCTCTACCTCTACAGCGCCAGCCCGTCGGCTGCTGCTGCGGCCTCACAAGAGGTCTTCGACGAAGTCGACCGCATCGAGCAGTTGCTTTCTAACTACCGCGACTCCAGCGAACTCTCGCGTATCAACCAGAACGCGGGTAATGGTTCCGTGACCACCGATCCGGAGATGCTCGACTTCCTCCAGCAGTCCCTACACTGGAGCGAGGTCAGCAACGGCGCCTTCGACATCACCGTTGGCCGCCTGATGAAGGCCTGGGGCTTCTTCCGGCACAGCGGTCGCGTGCCCTCCGATGCAGAGCTTGAACAATTGCGCGCCGTTACTGGCTGGCAGAAGATGAAGCTTGATCCTGCCGCTCGCACAGTGCAGTTCACCACTCCCGGCATCGAACTCGACCCCGGCGGCATCGGCAAGGGCTTCGCCGTCGACGCCGCTGTGCGTATTCTGCGCGCCGATCACATTTCGGCAGCGATGCTCTCTGCCGGCAGCAGCACGGTCTACGCGCTCGGCGCTCCACCGCATCAGGCCGGATGGCGCGTCGTCGTGCCTGGCCCGCTGCCGTCCAGGCGGACGCTCTCGGTTATCACCCTGCGCGACACCTCGCTCTCAAGCGCCGACTGCAGCCAAAAGAACTTCACACTCGGTGGCCATCTCTACTGCCACATCATGAACCCGCAGACCATGCGGCCCGTCGAAGGCGTGATCCAGGTCAGCATCGTGAATCCCTCGGCGACCGCGAGCGACGCGCTCTCCAACGTTATTTTTGTGCAGACTTCCGCGCAGAGCGTAGCCACTCTCAAAGCCTCTGCGCCGGACTCACGTGCGCTCATCGTCACTAGCAAGGCGTCCGGCGACGCGGTAGATGCGCGTTGCACCACCTACCGATGGGGAAGTCCCGTCGACTCCACCCACTGTCTCCCTTGAACCAAAACCCAAGGCCAACCATGGATCGTCGTCACTTTTTGCAATCCGCCTCTGCCGCTGCTCTCGCAAGCACCACCATGGCACGCGCGGCCACGCCCGCCGTCAAGCCTGTGCGTCTCGGCGTCATTGGCGCCGGTAGTCGAGGGCAGGAGGACCTGCGCCAGTTCCTGCGCGTTCCTGGTGTCTCCGTTGAGGCCATCTGCGACATCTACCCGCCGCGCTATGAGCAGGTCAATCGACTCGTCGGCAAGCAGATTCCAAATACAACCGACCACAAGGAGCTGCTGGCCCGCAACGATATCGACGCGGTGCTCATCGCCTCACCAGTCGGCTGTCACGCCGAGCACGTCATAGCCTCTGCGCAGGCGGGCAAGGCCATCTACGGTGAGAAGGCCCTCGGCTTTACCGTCGACGACAACCACAACATCCTCGCAGCGGTCACCAGCAGTAAAGTCCTCTTCCAGATCGGTCACGAGTACCGCTACGCCTCGTGGGCGCAGGAGGCGATCCGCCGCGTCCACGCCGGTGAGATCGGCACGCCGACGCACTGCTACGCCTATTGGCACCGCAACGGCGACTGGCGCCGCACCGTGCCTTCTCCCGACCCCGACAAGAAGCTCGAACACCTCATCAACTGGCGGCTCTATCGCGAGACCTCCGGCGGTCTTGGCACCGAGCTCGGCTCGCATCACATTGACATGGCGAACTGGGTCTTCGGCGAGCAGCCAACCAGCGTCATCGGCACCAACAGCATCTGCCGCTATCGCGACGGACGCACCGTCGGCGACAACGTGCAGGCGGTCTTCAGCTACTCACAGGGGCGACGGCTCGTCTTCTCATCGATCACCGACAATGCCAAGCTCGGCTGCGAGTTTTGGATCTATGGCACTGAGGGCAGCGTGCAGATCACCATTGAGGACGCCTACTTCTTCTACGAGAACAAGAAGTCCAACGCACCCTCCGCCGACAAAGCCAACAGCAAAACGGTCGTCGAACGCGGTGTGGTGACAGGAGCGTCGTACTCCACGCAGGGAGAGATGCCCTACCGAGGCCCCGGCGAAAAGGTTGTGACTGCTACATCAGAAGATCCAACGCTCGCTTCGGTTCGCTCTTTCATCGGGGCAGTCCGCGGCGAGCATTCCATCTTCGCTGATGTCCACTGCGGCTTCCGTGCCGCCATCGCCTGCTCTGTTGCGCATGATGCCGTCTTCACGGAAGAGAAGACGGCCATCCCCGCTACGAAGATCCCACAAGTTTGACAACGCGGCTCCACGGGCCGAGGAGGCTTATCTGCGTCCGCAACCGGACCTCCGCGGAGTTACTGGCACGGGTTCCCCGTACCGTAATCGTTGCCAAAAAGCCAGAAGATATTGGCTTCAGCCGCTGAGGTAAGCTTTTCCCTCTAATTAGAGTGTGGCTTCCGACTTTGCCTGCTGCGTTGCCTCTTCACGATCAAGACCGCGGCCAAAACGCAGAGATAGATCGAAGACTTGATGAGGGACAGCGTCCAGCTATCGTGTCCCAGGTTATGAAGAAGTGCGGCCGGCACGACCACTACGATCGCGATGGAGACTACTATCCAAAGAACAGGGAATATAGTTCGATGCAGCAGGGATATCTGCATACGGCTTGTTATATCCCCGATTGAAAGATGTAACAAGAATGCAGCGCCCGTGGCAGCGCTATGATTGCAATTAGGAACAATAGGCTTGTCTACCCCGAAACCCGCCCCACTGCTCACCATCCTCCAGCAAGTCCAGCAGGGAATAGTCAGATGCACCCGCTGCACTCGTCTGCGCGAGTACGGCGAAAATATCGGCCGCGTGAAACGCCGTATGTACCGCGATCAGGAGTACTGGGCCAGACCCGTTCCTGGCTTTGGTGATCCCAACGCGCGCATCCACGTCCTCGGCCTCGCTCCCGGCGCTCATGGAGCTAACCGGACAGGCCGCCCCTTCACCGGCGACGCGTCGGGCGACTTCATGTACGACGTGCTGCACGAGCTCGGTCTCGCCACCAAGCCCAAAGCCGTTAGCCGCGACGACGGCCTCAAGCTGCGCAAGCTCTGGATCTCGTCGGTCGTCCGTTGCGCCCCGCCCGGCGACAAGCCCACCCCACAAGAGGTTCGCAACTGCGCCCCGCACCTTACCGCGGAGATCGCCGAGCTGAAGAAGGTGCGCGTCGTCGTCTGTCTGGGCAAGATCGCCTGGGACGGCTTCCTCGCTCACTTGCTTGCGCAGGGTGTCATCGAACGCCGCAGCGCCTACACCTTCTCCCACGGAGCCGAGTACATGCTGCCTAACGGCCTCCATCTGCTTGGTTGCTACCACCCCTCTCTGCGCAACACCAACACCGGCCGTCTCAACCGCCCGATGTTCGCCAAGGTCTTCGTACGCGCGCTGGAGCTCTCCGCTTGAATGCTTGACACCGCCGATACAATAAAAGCAGAAGACGATTCGGAGCAGAAGGCATCAACGGTGTGTCCGAAATGGGACACCCGCTGAGAAGTCAGGTCACGCTCCTGCCGACGGGGATCAGGGCTAACTTCAATCGGCTGCGGATTTTGCGCTAAAAATCGGTGGGAACTCCAGCGCGAATTGCTGTCCTATGTCCTAGATGAGTTTCTGGCAACATTCAGGAAACCTCGTACACTGCAGATGAGTCCTATGTAGGAGAAGCATGGAGGCTTATATGCGTAGCAAGCATTTTCTGTTGGCTTTAGGTATTGGTGCAGCTGTCGGTGGTGTGATGGCGCTGCTCTACGCTCCGCAGACTGGCGCGGCAACGCGCAAGAAGCTCAAGCGGAACTTTGAAGACCTCGGCGACTCGCTCGAGGATGCAGCAGAGTACCTAAAGGACCAGGCCGAGCGCCTGGGTAAGGAAGCTGAGCGCTTCATCGAGGCCAGCAAGGATCAGTTCGAAGACGTAGTTGATGCGGCCAATGGCGTTGTAAAGAGCGCCACAAAGGCAACCCGGTCTGTATCGAAGCTCATCTGACACCGTAGAACCAGTTGGCACAGGTTCAGGTCTTTCCAAGAAAACCCGCAGCGTCGCAGCTGCGGGTTCCTTTTTCCCGAACCCGCACTATGATTGCGCTGGCTCCGGTGGACCGACTGTGACCACAAAATAGGCGCACTGCGTGTCGCCGGCGTTCTTGATGTAGTGCAGATCGCCTGCGCAGCAGATGCCGACATCGCCAGCCTTCATTGTGCGGGTGACGCCGTTGGTCATCAGCTCGCAGATGCCCTCCTTCACGAGCCATATCTCGCTGTGCAGGTGCTTCCCGACAGGCTCATGCACAGCGCCCGGTTGTTGCACGGACTCGTGCATCTCCAGCCGGATGTTGCCCGCCGTCAGCATCCCGGCGAGGAACGAGAAGGACTCGTGGCCGTTGGAGCCATGGCTCTTGCCTGGCGGGTAGACGCCCGAGACGATAGTTGGCAGTTCACCCTTCGCCGGTGGCGCAGGTGCAGCAGTCTGTTGTGCATCTGCCGCATCCGGCAGCAGGGCTGTTGTGGCAAGCAGGGCGGGGAGCAGGGTGGCAAACTCGCGACGATCCATGGATTGAAGTTCCTCCAGTAAAACAATACGTCCAGCCGGTAAGGCTGGACGTATTGGCTGTGGATTTCGTTCCGGATGTTAGACCGTCGTCAACGCCAAGCCCGCAGCCTTCTCTTCGCCTTCTGCCGCAACCGGACGATAGAAGAGAAGGTTGTTCTCGAGATACACCTCGAGGAACGCAGGCCGTTCGGCGATCAGCCCAGCGATCAGCGCCTCCGAGAGAGGATCTTCGATGAACTTCTGCAGAGCGCGGCGTAGCGGCCTTGCTCCGTAGCTGCGGTCGGTGAGCGTCTTCTCCAGAATCCAGCGCTGGGCGTCGTCGCGAACGGAGATGGTGATCGCCTTGTGCACCAGGTTGGTGTTCAACTGCTGCACAAGGAGGTCCATGATCTGCATCAGCTCGGAATCGGAGAGCGCCGTGAAGACGATCACCTCGTCGAGACGGTTGAGGAACTCGGGATTGAAGGTGCGCTTCACCTCGCTCATCACCATCTCCTGCATCTTCTCGAGCACAACTTCGTCCTTGCTCGATTGGAAGCCGAGGCCCTCGCGCTTCATCAGGTGCTTCGCACCGATATTTGAGGTCATGATGATGATCGTGTTCTTGAAGTCGACTGTGTTGCCGAGACCATCGGTAAGCTGACCATCCTCAAACACTTGCAGTAGCAGGTTGAAGACGTCTGGATGAGCCTTCTCAACTTCGTCCAGCAGGACGACCGAGTACGGCGAGCGCTTCACTCGCTCCGTGAGCTGACCGCCCTCCTCGTATCCAACGTAGCCCGGAGGCGAACCGATCAACTTGGAGATCGAATGCTTTTCCATGTATTCGGACATATCGAAGCGGATAAGCGACTTCTCCGAACCGAAGAGGAACTGCGCCAGAGTGCGCGCAACCTCTGTCTTGCCGACGCCGGTAGGGCCGAGGAACAGGAAGCTGCCAATCGGACGGGCGGGGTTCTTGAGGCCTGCACGAGAACGGCGAATTGCACGAGCAAGGGCAGAGATCGCCTTGTCCTGCGCAATGACGCGCTTGTGGAGCTCTTCTTCCACACGGAGCAGCTTCTGCGTCTCCTCTTCCTTGATGGAAGTGATGGGAACGCCAGTCCAGCGGCTGACGACGTCCTCGATGTCCTCGCGCGTGACGATGCCTGAGCTTGACTCATCGAGGTGGTATTTATCGCGCAGCACGCGAAGGTTCTCGCGCTCCTTGCGCTCCTCGTCGGAGTAGAAGCGGGCCTTCTCGAACTCGTGGTTCGCGATGGCGTTCTCCATGCGATGCACGATGAACTTGATGCGCTTCTGTACTTCGGTCAGTTCTTCAGGCAGCGTCGTCTGACGCAGCTTTACGCGCGCGCCAGCCTCGTCGATCAGGTCGATCGCCTTGTCTGGCAGGAAGCGGTCTGGAATGTAGCGGTTGGAGTGCGAGACCGAGAAGGTGATAGCGTCGTCGGTGTAGCTGACGGCGTGGAACTTCTCGTACTTCTCGCGGATGCCCATGATGATCTTGATGGCATCCTCTTCGTTCGGCGGAGGAACCTTTACGGCTTGGAAACGACGCTCCAGAGAGCGGTCTTTCTCGATGGACTTGCGATACTCCGCAGGTGTCGTCGCACCGATGCACTGGATCTCGCCGCGGCTCAACGCCGGCTTCAGGATGTTCGCTGCATCGAGGGAGCCTTCCGCCGAGCCTGCGCCTACCAGAGTGTGCAGCTCGTCGATGAAGACGATGCAGTTCTGGTTCTCCATCAGCTCTTTCATGATGGTCTTGAGGCGTTCCTCGAATTGCCCCCGGTACTTTGTCCCGGCCACAATCAGACTCAGGTCGAGAGATAGCACGCGTTTTTCGGCGAGGAAGCTGGGGACTTCGCCGTCGGCGATCTTCTGGGCCAGGCCTTCGACGATGGCGGTCTTGCCGACACCAGGTTCACCGATGAGGACGGGGTTGTTCTTGGTGCGGCGGCAGAGTATCTGGATGACGCGCTCGACCTCGAAGTCGCGGCCGACGAGTGGGTCGAGCTGCTGGTCGACGGCGGCCTGTGTAAGGTCGCGGGAGAACTCTGCCAGCATGGACTGCTCGGGCTGGTTGCCGCCGCGCTTGTTGCCGGCGGCGGCGGGAGCGGGTTTTTCCTGCGTGGTGCGCTGCAGCTCTTCGCGGATGGCAGCCAGACGGAGGCCGCGCTCGGTGAGGATCTCCGCCGCGAAGC
>CAJCIM010000148.1 GCA_903970395.1 Acidobacteriaceae bacterium | reverse complement strand
CGCGCCCATCCGGCCTTACCGCGTAGCGCCTCCACATCGGTCAAGCGCCCGCCACGATAGGTAGAGAGATCGAAGCGCAGGCATGAGGCTGCGTCGAACCGGCGCTCCTTCGCGGTCTTCACGACATCGGTCGCGAGCGTGCCTTCCATTAGGCGAAAAAACTTCCAGCCTCTTTCGTCGGCAAGAGGCCATTCCGTCGTATAGGTTTCGCCCCGATAGTCGAAACGGCGCTCGTCGCCCGCGTGAAAACGCGCGTCGGCAAGCTCAGCTCGCGCGACATAGAGAAGCTGCTTCTCGAAGTCGGAAAGCTGGTTCTTGATTTCATCCTTGCGAGTCTTGAGCCGGTCGATGACTTTTTCATCGACCGTTTCAAGAAGCCGCTTGCGCGCGTCCAGCATCTGTTCGTCGATCTGTACCTGAAGCTCTTCCTGCAATTTGTCGAACGCCGCGTCGATTTCGGTCTCTGTGCGTGAGCCTTGAACGATCTGGAAGATGCGGCGCTCAATATCCACGCCGCGCTCGATAACACCGAGGACTTCGTCGCTAGCACCGAACACGCCCTTGAACAAGGTGAACTTCTGGTCGAGAAGCTGGTGGATGCGCTGTTCCGCGTGGTTCTTGAGGTTGAGGAAGTTGACGACCGTTACGTCGATCTTCTGCCCGTAACGGTGACAGCGCCCGATGCGCTGTTCTACCCGTTGCGGGTTCCACGGCAGATCGAAATTGACAAGAAGCGAGCAGAATTGAAGGTTGATACCCTCAGCGCCGGATTCAGTGGCAATCAGAATAGCCTTGCGGTCGCGGAACGCCTCGACGATGGCAGCTTTCATGTCCGCCGTTTTGGAGCCGGACACGGCATCCGTGCCTTTGTGGCGAGCGAGCCATTCCTGATAAATTGCCTTGCTCTGCGGGTCGTTGTTTTGCCCATTGAGAAGCACGATGTCGTCCGCATAGTCCTTGTTGGATAAAAGCTGTACAAGATAGTGCTGAGTGCGGACGGATTCGGTGAAGATGACGGCCTTGCGCTCGCCGCCTTTCTTGACGATTTCGTCAAGCACGTCGGGGAGCGCCTTGATGAGCGCGTTACCTTTCTCGTTCTCACCAATCGAGAGCGCGAGCTTGCGGTAATTCTCAAGCAACGCTATTTCGGTTTTGAGCCGCGCTGGGTCCACGGGCACTTCGGCCTGCGCTTCTCCATTGTCGCTCTCTCCAAGTTCCTCGGCATCCTCGTCGATCACATCGTAATCGGCGACGGTGGAGGTATCCACCGGAAGCATGAGCTTCAGACGTTCGATGATTTTGGCGAGCGTGTCGCCAATGGCAAAGGTCGATGATCCGAGAATCTTGCGTACGACCATCGTGACAAGCTGGTTGGGCTTGTCGCCGAAGGCAATCGTGTCCTTGCGTTGTAGGTAATCGGAGACGTCGGTATAAAGTTTTAATTCGGCGTCAGACGGCTCATATTGCATCGTGAACGGGCTACGCTCCGTGTAACGGATAAGGCCCGCTTGTTGCACCTGACGGCGCAAGGTGCGCTTGCAAATCGGCTCAAGTCGCTTGCGCAGAAAGATGAGGCCGTTCCGCGCGCCCGGTCCTGTGACGTACTGGTTGCGAAACGACTCCTCGTCGCCAAAGTGATGCTCATCGAGCACGGATACAAGGCCGTAGAGTTCCATCAGGGAGTTTTGCAACGGCGTGGCCGTAAGCAAAATCTTGAAAAACGGACGCACTGCGTCGCGCAGGAGTCGCGCACGCACCGCGCCGTCCTTCTTATAGACGTTGCGCAGTCGGTGCGCCTCGTCGAATACGATAAGGTCCCATTTGCCGGAGCGGATTTCGTCCGCTTTGATTGCCGCGAACTCGTAGGACGTGATGACAATGCGGTCATGCTCGAAAGGCATGGCAATACCCTTCTTTCGCAAGTCGCCATAGCTTTTGCGCTCGACAATCACTGAAGGTAGCGAAAACTTGTCATAGAGTTCCTGGCTCCATTGCTTGCGGAGCGACGCGGGCACGATTAGCAGAATGCGGCGTTTCCGCTCAGCCCACCGCTGGGCAATGACGAGGCTGGCCTCAATGGTTTTGCCAAGGCCGACTTCATCGGCGAGCAACACGCCCTTGGTGAGAGGAGAGGCGAGCGCGAAGAGAGCCGCGTCTACTTGGTGCGGGTTCATATCGACGCGTGCAGTCGACAAAGACTGTGCGAGCGCGTCCTCGCCCGTGCCTTCCAGCGTAATACGGTGAGCGAAAAATGTTCCCTGTTGGGGAGAATAATGCGCGCTGGTGGAGGGGGGCTCCAGTTCTGCATCCGTTCCGTCGTTGGAGACAGCTATGTCGGCGTCGGTCTTGGTCTTGAGCCATGTCGAAAGCGTTGTCCGGTCGAATCGCCACGATCCGCCAACCTTCACACCGGGAATCTTCGCGGCGGCGGCCAGTTTGTAGACCGTTTTCTCGTTGATTTTCAGGAGGTCCGCAACCTCCCGAATGGTGAGAATATCTTCCGACATGTCCAGACTATAGCACGATGCAAAGAGAGTGTTGGAGAAAATTGGAGAAAATTGGAGAAACCGAGGCGAATAGTGGGAAACCGCTATTTAGGTTTGCCTGCACCCTTATTCGGTACGCGCCTTCTTGTCCAAGCCGCATTCAAGGCAGCCTGTGCCAAGACTTCCTCCTGGCCCACTCTTAATGTGGCTGACGTTTCAACCGGACGCCCGGTTGTCCGTCGTTTAGGAATTCGACTCCAGCCTTTTCCAATGCCTTCTGCACTTGAGAGAGCGTTGATGTGCGCGCGCCAACTTGTGAAGTTTCAATAGGTTGTTGTCCATTCGATCAAGAACTGTGAAGCTGAAGTTGCGAACAAGCAGCGTTCCAGGAGATCGAATGGACTATCACCATCATGTCCGACTGACTGTTTATGGTCGAGAGCATTTATGCAGGAGCGTCGTGGAGGGGCGGCTGAGTCTGCGCGAGGCGGCAGCCGAGCGCGGACTGAGCCGGCAGAGCGCAGCCAAGTGGGTCAGACGGTATCGCGAGTGCGGCGTAGCTGGGTTGGAAGATCGGTCATCGCGGCCAGCCAGATCGCCGCGCAGCACTCCCCCGGACAGAGTCGAGATGGTCGAGCGTCTTCGTCGCGAGCGTTGGACTGGCGTGCGGATCGCACAGGCCACGGGGCTGAGCCGTGCCACCGTCAGCCGCATCCTTGTCCGCTTGAAGCTGAACAAGGTAAAGATGCTGGAGCCGCAAGTGCCTGTGGTGCGCTATGAGCACGCCGCTCCAGGCGACCTGCTGCACATCGACATCAAAAAGCTGGCGCGCATCCACAAGCCAGGTCATCGCATCACCGGCAACCCTCAGGATGAGACCCGGGGCGCTGGATGGGAGTTCCTCTACGTCGCAGTCGACGACCACTCGCGCATGGCTTACGTGGCCATGATGCCGGACGAAAAAGCTGTATCGGCCAGCAGCTTCCTGCATCAAGCCCATGTCTACTTCGCGCGCCACAACATCCATCTGCGCCGCGTCATGACCGACAACGCCCCTGCTTCATCTCCGGCCTGTTCCGCGATACCTGCCGAACACTGCATCTACGCCATGTGCGTACCCGCATCTACACCCCGCGCACCAACGGCAAGGCTGAACGCTTCATCCAGACAGCCATCCGAGAATGGGCCTATGCGCGCCTCTATCAGAACTCAGCAGAACGAAATAGTCATCTCGAACCCTGGATACATCAGTGCAACTGGCATCGACCACATGCTAGCCTCGAACAGAAACCACCCATCAGTCGATCAGGACTCGATGTCAACAACCTCTTGAGACACCACAACTAGAGCCCGTTATGAACTTCCTTTGAGTGTATCTGCGAGGTTACGCAGCATGAGGGTACGCATTTCGGTCAGCGGAACACGGATGCCTCCGATTGTCACACCGAACACCTGGAGGCCACGTAACCATCCATTCATGCATGCGTATTCTGTACGCTCCGGTCTGATGGATTTACGGCCGCTATACTACGACAACACCGGTTTCTTTAGGTCGCACGAATTTCTTGGCCTCCAGATTGCGGACATCTGTGCTCATACGATCTGCCGCCATCACCGAGGCGACGGAGCGAAGTCAGCTTACGCAAAGCTTCGCGCACACGTATCGTTTGCCAAGATGGAGCTGAAATCTACGAAGTCGTTGTTGACGAACGCAGTCTCCACAACGACGATCCACGAAATCATGTCAGTTTGCTTGACCCGACCGAATACAGTGGCATCTCGGAGCGGGTTCGCATGGAAGATGACGGTCCTGATGCGTAATGCCTGAGACCGCCCATATATAGGACCCCGGAGGCTGTTTTACTGCCTTCCCCGAGACCGTCCGATAGCAGAATGGTAGCTTCTCGACAATGTTTCGTCATATAACTTGTAGTACTTCGCCGTCGTAGTCAAGCTCTCATGCCCAAGAAGAGCTTTCAGCTCTATACTGCCCATACCGTTATTAGCCATTTGAGTAGCGAATGTGTGCCTGAGGCGGTGTACATTTACGTGTGAGAAGTTGAGGTCGCGACACCACTTTTGGAGTCGCTGCTGCATAGCACGAACGGACATTCTCGTCTGACGCATGGTCGTAAACAGCTCGGGTCGACTATCTTGGCGACTCTCAACGTACTCGGCACATTGCAGAGCAGTTTCGAAGTCGATTCGGAAGGCACGGACCTTTCCGCCCTTCCCTGTGACCGTTCCCTGGCCAACGTGGAACTCTTCTCCGTCTTCGTCGAAATCTCGGCCAACCGTGATGGAATCCCGATTGAGAGATGCAACCTCAGAGACACGAAGCCCGGATGCTGCCATAAGGCGGAACAGCAACTGATCGCGCTTCGTCATGCTAGCCAGCAACAGGTCGAGCGTGTATTCCTCGATCGGGTTTGGATTGTCGGGACGCTTCCGTCGGAACGGATATCGGTAGAACGGGTTCTTCAGATCCTCATCCGAGTTGTAACGAAGATATTCCATGAAGCTCGAGGCTGAGGCCAAGCTTCTGGCGATAGTCGCGCCGGAGAGCCCCCTCAATCCAGTCCTGGAGTTCATTCGCCCGTCAAGCCACTGAATGTAATGCCCTACGTTCTTCCTGGTCATCGAATAGACATCCGGCAAACCCTGCTCCATTAAAAAAGCAGCAAGTCGTCCAAGGTCTGCTCTGTAAGCTTTCAGCGTCATTGGGGAGCATCTTTGGATCTGCTCTAGATGCTTCAGAAAGTCGTCGACCTCGACCATTTCGAACCTCTCATGGAAAATGGTAACACTAAATTGCGTGTAAGCCCGGTTATACGTAATTTTTATGTCAATCGAATCAGTAGGATAGGCATGGCTGAGCGCAACCAATTTGCAACGATGATGGCTCCTGTTCGATTGATCCCGGGGTACGTTCCAGTTCTCGGGCTTGTTCAATGGTCCACAGTTACTAAGTCCCGTTTTGCGCTCTTTGCTCCGGACAGTCATGGAAGTTCGTCCCGGGAACCATCTCGGCTTCGGAATACGCCTGGCCGCAACAAAGACAGAATGCGCCGCCGGGCAGCCCGTCTGCAATCCACTGCCCTGCAGCTTCAATCATCTTGTGGATGTTCTCTGAATCAAGACGAACCCAGTCGGCCTGTTTATCCTCGTCACAGTTTCTAGACTGGCGACGGTTCAAATCTTGGCTCGGCCCATCACCCATTACTTCACCCCGGATCGTCCGCTGATTTCTGTCAAAGGACGTGATGCGGGCTGCCCTGCATCCAGTCTCCAGGTCGCGAATCAGTCGGGCCAGCATTCCACTACAACTACTTCAGACAAATCGAATCGTTCAACTATGCTCGCATATCACGGTAAGCCGAGTACAGGCGGGGAGTCCTTGGCAGTTGCGGCAATGCCAGTGCAGGTCGCCAGATGAACTCCTCAGAGAATCCCGCAGGTGATCTTGGATAATACCTTACTAGCTATACCTGGGCTGAATGGCCACCGAACAGCAGTGAAATAAACGCGAACTTAGGTGCCCCAGTATCGCGACATTTTGCTACGCTCGCAGGTGGAGTTCACCACAAACTGCACGGAGATTGTATGGACTGTCCTCACTGCTCTACTCCTCTTTCTGAACGCGGTTCCTTCTGTAAGGCGTGCGGCGGCCAAGCCCGTTGCCTGAACTGTAAGGCTGTGCTGGAACAGGGTGCGGCGGCCTGCGTCGAGTGCGGCACGAAGATCGGCGGAGCCGGTACAAAGTCAGAGCCGGACGCGAACGTCACATCGTCGCCCTTGGCCGGTCGCAATACGCTCACCTTCCACGAAAACAAAGACAGTCGCAGCTTTGAAGCGTCTCTCACGGACGGCGCGATGCAATCGCTTGGAGGCGTCTTCGGCGACCTTTTCGCGCAACGCGGTACGGTTCGCATCCCGGCGCAGATGGCAGTGACGACGGGGAAGCAAGCGCCGACGGTCGAAGGTGGTCAGCTCGCGATTCCTCCCGTTGTGCCAGAGACGTTCGGCGTATCAGACACGTCCTTACCGCCCGCGCCTCCTGCTTCGTCGGCTGCTCATACTGCGAAGGAGGACATTTGCACATTCTTTGCTGAGAACGGCGAGAAGCTTGAGCTGATCGACAACCGACTGAAGGCTTCGAGCCAAGCCGACTACACGCGCCAGCTCACTTACCTTTTCTTGTATGCACACGAGGCTCATGGGCGCATGTTTGTGCCGGAGCGTGATCTGAACAATCTCTTGACCGTTGCGAAGGTGATGGACGCGAGCGGCAACACGAGGTCATGGCTGCGGAAGCGTGTCGGCATCGTCGATGAGGGCGACAGTAATGTGAAGCTCAATGCCGGAGGACGCGACGGGGCAAAGAAGGCATTGAGGGACGCTCTCGACGCCAACCTCCCGGTGGTGTGGAGCCCAGATGCAATTCCGGTGAAGGCGAAGGGCGGAAAGAAAGGCAGCAAGGGAAAGGCTAAAGCCTGATGCCGCTCACTGCGAAGCAACTGACGATAGAGCTGTGCAAGATTCTCGATCCGGCTAATACGCAAGCGGCGATAGAGAGCTACGTCGAGATGCAGCAACGGTTCCTCGCTGGCGACTGGCAGCCGAGTGAGCTGGACGGCGGACGTCTGTGCGAGGCGATCGCACGATGCGTATACGAACTGGACGGTGGCACCATCACGCACAGTCAGCTTCCCGGCGAGATCTGCGAAAAGGTCGAAGATGTTAAGAACCAGCACAAACACAACCTCAGCAGTCCTGAGCGCACGCATATCTGCAAAGCGATCAGTCTCGTGTACAAGTTCCGCTCGGCACGCGGCTCGGTTCACATCTCGCCGATCTATAAAGCCGACTACATGGACTCGATGATGATGGTGCACGCGAGCAAGTGGATATTCGCCGAGTTCCTTCGGCTGGCGTGGAAAAAAGACAAGACCGTTATCGCTGAGACGATCGCTCAGATTGTGCAGCTCGAATACTCGCTCATCCATGAACTCGACGGCACGCCTCTCGTGCTCGACTCGGGTGTCACTGCACCAGCCGAACTACTGCTCCTGTTAAATCATGCGGAGAATCACCGCCTGCCCAAAGAAGAGCTTGTGCGTCAGGCGAAGAACAACGCGCCAAAGAGCCTAGCCGTTGCTATCTCGCGACTGCTGAAGGAAAACGAGATTCGCTATACGGGGAGTGCAGGAGAGGTGGCACTTACTCCGAAAGGGCAGAAACGCGTCATCGAGAAGATCATCCCCTCGATCAAGCTGCCATAGATGCGAGGTGCGAATGCTTAAGGTTGTGAAGCGTCGAAAGTGTCCGGGAAGTGGAAGAGTGACAGCAGACGGTCTCTGCCCGATCTGTCACAAGACCGTTAGACCAGAGGCACAGTACCACACACGGCTCGTGCCTATCAGGCATCGTGACCTAAAGAAGACCCGCCCTCGCGCTTCACATGGCAGACGATCATCTCGGCGTTAGAAACTAACAGTATCCTGTAGCCATTCAGCGGAGCGATGCACGATGGCCGATTCCGAAGTAAAAGACACGAATCTAGCACAGGATGAGAACGAAGCGGAGCCGCTGCCGGTGAAAAATCTGCTCGGCCATGTGAGCACCCTGGATGAACTTGAATCCCTAGTCGACGCCTTTCGCAAAGAGCACCCGAAGAAGATGTTCCTCTATCGCGGGCAGACGACTTGCTATGCATCGGTGAGATCTGGGCTGTCTCGACCGAAAGCCCGCTATCAGCCGGACGTAGAGCAGGGGTTGGGAGCAATCATCGGCGGGATGCTTGGGCATGAAGCACGAACCATTCGAAACGTCCCTTTTCGACAAGCCGTTCTCCAGCACTACAGTGTGCAGACTCATTACGTCGATCTGACTTCCGATCTAGCCGTTGCCGCTTGGTTCGCTACGAATAAGCTGCATGCGGGGAAAGTGATGTATGTGGGCGATCCTCTGCGGAGTCTAGATCAATCCTTCTATAAATCGCGCCCGGACGGACAAGGTTACATACTCATATTCGTGATCCCTAACGCCGAACAGTTGATAGCGACTCAGCGGCTTTTTGACATCTCGAATCTAGACCCTTTCCTACGTCCGACTCGGCAAAAGGCTTGGCTGATGTCTGATAGAGCGCCGCTCCTGCCTGACCCGAACGATTTCTGGGCAGCGACAGTTACAGTCGATTGTGCCCGTTTTCAGTCTGCGCTTTCAATGTCGCATCTCTTCCCGCCTCCCGCTGAGGACAAAGGGTATGCGGGCCTGACAAACATCCCCTTCGTGGAGATACCGGACGAGTGGATGCGGAAAGACGACGAACCGCTTGCGGAGAAGAAGTTCAAGATCGACTTTGGCATTCGTGCTCTACCTCTGCCGGAATATACGGCCCGAGCTGATAGAGACGAGTTCGACCATAAGTGGTCAGATCAGATTTTGACGGAAGCGAAGCCGATGCAGATGTGGCCCGCTTGGAACTTCGAAATTACGGATGAGATTCCTTCTATATCAGGGAACGTCGCGAAGGCGACGAAGCTCACACTGTCGCCGCGTGCGCAACAAATCTTGCATAAACCCGTCGATGATGTTCCGCTTCAATGGCCGAACCTCGGCACAGACGAACTGCTCTTCACTTTCGCTCAGTACGGGCATGACAAGGTTTACGACATCGAGTACCCCTATCACGGTGTTTGGCTGCACCGTGATAAGGAACTTGTCATCGAGCACCCGATGACGGCGGACGACGATGTTATGAGCGTGCATGCAGGGCATGTCTATGAGTTCATCGGGCATGACCTGCAGCGTCACGACCTGCCATCGTCTTGCAAGTGCGGTTATCCAGAGGGACATGAGGCGCGAGTTCGTGCCATGCTGCGATTGTCCGCATTGGTCGAGGTCGAGGTGCTGAGTATGATTCCGCATCCCCTGAACTTCGTAAACTGGTACTTCGTGCTGTAGGTCGCGCAAGAGAGACCACCAGAAGGCGGCCTCTCTGTTTTGGATGTTCGCTACATCATAGAGTCGCTGCCAGTGTCGGGCAACACGAACATTAGGCGCTCGCCGGTGCACGGCGCGTTGACGAGCTGCGACTCACTCACCAGACAGGCAGTTACGAAAGGCGAGCCGCACCGCCTGGCACACAGGCCAGTTGGCGGGAACGGCCATCAGGATGATGGCCTTCGTGATCTCGAGCATCCTCGCTCGCACGCTTACGCGCCAGCGCTTCAGCAAGCGTATAAGTCTCCTTTTGGGTTGGAGTGGCCGTACGATCCCGGCTCTTCTTGATCGCTCGGTGATACTGTCGATCGATGTCTTCGTCGAAACAGCCCGCGTAGGCCTCCAGCGAAGCAAGATATTCCCAGCCTCCCAGAACCTTTAGGATGATGAGATCCGTTCCGTTGCGGACCTGCGTGGTAGCGAACGTGTGCCGCATGCGGTGCTGCTTCACAGAGTTCTTGGATCGGCCCTGCGACTTAAGCGAGGTGCCGGGCTGAAGAGCAAGCATGTACTCCCTCCTCAGTGTTCCGTAGCTCACTCGTTTTCCCCTCCGGCTGACGAGAAGCCCATCGTGCTCACAATCAGTGGGCCGCACTGCCATCCACTCATCGTAGTAACGCTTCGTCCGGTCGGAGAACCAAGCGAACCGTTCCTTCTTGCCCTTATTAGGCAGACGAACGAAGATCTTCTGCTCCTTGAGCTTCATATCCTCCAGCCGAACGTTGCAAACTTCCCCAGCACGGAGCCCGCCTTCGAGGGCGATGGCTGCAGCGAGACGTAACATCGGCGTACCGTTGGACTCCAGGCCATCCCAGAGTTGAGCGACCTCTTTGTCGTTCAGCGGATTCGGCATCTTCTTGGATCGCTTCTTAACATGACACCGGCCAACTACAGGACTAGGAAGGTCTCTGAGATCGTGAAGGTACAGGAACGTGAAAAAGGAAGAGACGGTGCTGATCGTATAGCCGACGCTCTTAAGGCCACCATCCTCTTCTGTACTAAGGTAGGCCGTGATCGTCTTGGGCCTCACCAAGTTCAGGTCGGTGATTCCAGTCTCATTCAGGTAGCGCAGGAACAGGGAGAGTTCCCATCCAATCCGCTCAACCTGAGCCTTCCCGGTCGACACCCAGTTTTCAAGAAAGGCCTCGTATTCCTTTTGGAAGCACCCGACAGCTGCACGGCGACTCTCAGCTCTCTTGGCACTCCTGTAGCTTGCGGAGTGTTCAAGGTTAAGGAAAACCGGGCGTCCGTCTGCCGGTCGGTTGATGCCATTGAACCTCACACCGCAGCATGCGCAGGTATGCACCTTGGTGCCGTAGGCATTTAGAGCAGTCCAGCACTTTCGCGAACAGCAGTGGTTGCTGCTTTTCCGGTAGCGACCCTCTGGCACGTGGTTCAAGCAGCCAAGCAAGGCGCAAATCTTCGAGCCAGCTTCGATGTAAATCCCTGTCCTGAGGAACTTCACCTTCTCGGCGCATTCGGTTGATCCGCAGAGTGGGGCGGATTGACCACCCCAACCTTCGTGAGCGGGAAGACCTGTGCCACAGATGGTGCACCCCCGCTCGCCTTCTCCCCAGCATCGGACACCCTTCATCGCTTTGGTCATGCCGCTGCCCCCCTTGCGCCGCAGAAGTAGTGGTCAATGAGACGACCGAGGTCAAGTGAGCAGAACCGCTCATGATTCTCGATATAGATCGGGGTGATCTGCTGGAGATCAACGAGATGTTGGATCTCGTGGCCGGAGAGCTGGAGCATAGCCTCAGCCTGTTCGCGGGTGAGGAGGTAACGATAAGGTGCCGAAGCGAACTGCACGGGCTTCGAGTACATTGCCTCGTTCGCAGTCTTATTCGTGTAAGGGTGCCGGAAAGGTGAACCGCTCATGCCCGGCCCCCATTCCCGCGCTTGCCGGTTGTGCGTCCCTCCAACCAGTCGGCAAGCGCGTTGGGATCGAACCGATAGCCGCTCCCAGTGCGGACTGCGGGCAGTCGTCCGGATTTCGCCATGGCACAAACAGTGTTGCGAGGGAGCCGTACCAGCTCCATCACCTCTACGGTTACAAGGAAGCGTTTGCTCTCCCTCAAGGTCTCGATCAGACTCATCTCCATCCTCCGAGACACCCATTTCGCGGGTGTCTAGAAGGTGAGTACTGCTGAAAACTCTGCCACCCAAGTATGGCGGCAAAATCTTTCCAGGGAGGAGCGTCGAGAACACGCTGTCATACCGAGTTGAGGGTTGCCCTGGATCTGCAAGTGCCCGTTGGCCCCTCATGCAACACCATCCAGTGACATCGCGGCGAAGGTTGAGTTGACCTGTGACCGGGTGCGCTCCGACCGGATGTCGGCGATCGCGAGGTACCTAAGAGTGGTGGAGAGATCGGCGTGCCCGAGCCAGGTCTGAATGGATCGGGGTGAGACGCCAGCCTCGTGATGCATGGTTGCGAAGGTCTTGCGGAACTTGTGAAGTCCCCACTCGCTGCACACGGGGTTGTCACCACAGCTGGCACCGCCCTTGGTAAAGCATTCGCCGCAGTTCAGGCCTGCGCGATGCGCCAGCGCTTGGAGAGTCCGGAGCATGTGGCCATCCGGTAGACCCTTCGCGGTGGGGAAGAGCAGCAACGATTTGCTACGGAGCTTACGCGCGGTCAAGGTAACCACGAGGTCGTCTGGTACCGGGATGAGCCGCGCCTTCTTGTTTTTCAGTCGAAACCCAAACCTCGGTTTCGCCTTAATAAAGACGGCCTTCGACTTGAAGTCCAAATTCGCCCAGGTGCAGTGCATAACCTCCTGCTCCCGAAGACCTGTTTGCAGAAAGAACTCGAACAAGAGTCGCTCTTCGTCGTCGGCAGCGGCAAAGAGGCGAGCCAACTGGTCGACGTCGTAGGCCTGAGCATCTTCCTCATCGTAATCAGGCATGTCGCCCGGCTTCAGAGGCCATGTGACCTCGCGCGACTTCATAAACGCCCTGATCCGGCTCAGGTGGTTATGGACTGTTCGTTCAACCAGACCACTCTCCGCAAGAGCAAACCCGTAGTTGATAAGGTCATCGCGACTGATCTCGCGCAGCGGCTTGCCATTCATTCCTGCGGCAAAACGTTCGAGCATGTTCTTGGAGGCCGCGTAGGTCTTGTCTGCTTTCTTCAGCTTGCGGATTTCGTCGAGGTATCCTTTGATTTCCGCGTCGAGCGTCAACTCCGCTGACGCTTCCGCCGGAGCACTAGGGAGACCGTACGCTTTTCGGCCGAGGGAAATCGCCTGAAGGTCATGTTCGATGTTGTTCAGGGCTACAAGGGCGCAATCAGGATCGTCACCGACGGGTACCCACTGACGACGTTTGCCTTCGAGCTTGTAGCGAAGGTAGTACGTCGCTTCGGCATGATGTTCGGCGACGCCATTCACGGTAGCGAATCCGCCACGAAGGCTGCCATTCCGATTCCTTACGGGTTGCAGGAATGGATTCGTGCCGTCGGGACGACGGACGCGAATATAGAGACGGACTTTGGGCGACTTCATACTCGCTCCTCTGTGGTTGAAATACCCACAGCGAGCGAGCCGCTGGAATTCAAGTCCAAAAACTTGAAGACCCGGAAGTGTCACAGGATGTGTCACAGTCCGGGTCAGTGTTGTTTCTAAAGGTGCTTACAAAATGTGGCGGAGAGTGGGGGATTCGAACCCCCGATAGAACTTTTGATCCTATAACGGTTTAGCAAACCGCCGCCTTCAGCCACTCGGCCAACTCTCCTGCGGGTGGTCACAAACTTTTGAGACCCCTCGGGCTACTCACAGAAGTATAGCCTAACAGCCCCACCGGATGCTCATCCGATCCACATTCTCATCCCGTCTCTGCCCCACACCCGCCATCCGCGCTATAGTGCCTAAAACCGCATCCGCGTGCCCCGCCCCAAGGAGTCTCACACCCATCAGCCGCCCTGCCTCCAGCAACAAGCTCCGTCTGCTCCCGCTCGTAGCCGCCACCTACTTCATGGTGGCAGGCGGCCCATACGGCCTGGAAGACGTGCTAGGCAAAGCCGGCTACCTCCGCGCCCTGCTGCTCCTCACCATCATCCCCGTCATCTGGAGCCTGCCCACCTCGCTCATGGTCGGCGAACTCGCCAGCGCCATCCCCGCCGAAGGCGGCTACTACGTCTGGGTCCACCGCGCGCTCGGCCGTTTCTGGGGCTTTCAGGAGGCCTGGCTATCGCTCGCCGCCAGCGTCTTCGACATGGCTATCTACCCCGTCATCTTCGTCGACTACCTCTCGCGCCTCGCTCCAGCGCTCACCGCCGGTCATCGCGGAGTACTCTGGGCTCTCTCTGTCGTCATCGTCTGCGCGCTCTGGAACCTGCGTGGCGCGCGCGTCGTCGGCATTGGTTCCGTCATTCTCTTCTGCGCGCTGCTCTCTCCATTCGTCGTGCTTATCGTCTTTGCACTCGTTCGCTGGCACGGCCACGGCGCTGGATCGCTTCTCCAACCCGTCGCCGCACCCGACCTCGCCGGCGCAATCTCCGTCACCCTCTGGAACTACATGGGCTGGGACAATGCCTCCACCGTCGCGCAGGAGGTCGAAGACCCGCAACACAACTACCCGCGCGCGATGATCGGTGCCGCCGCTCTCGTCGCAATCACGTACATCCTTCCACTGCTCGCTGTCGGCCTCGCTGGCCTCGACGCAGGCCAGTTCTCCACCGGCGCCTGGACTGACGCCGCCCGCACCATCGCCGGCCCACTGCTTGCGCTGGCCATCGTCATGGGAGGCATGATCAACGGCTCCGGCATGTTTAACGCCCTCATGCTCAGCTACACCCGCGTACCCTACGCCATGGCAGAGGACGGCATGTTGTCCGGTGCTATCTCGCGGCTCTTCATCCGTCGCAACGCCCGCGGCGTACCCTGGGTCAGCGTGCTCTTCTGCGCCGCCATCTGGGCACTCGCGCTCAACTTCACCTTTGAGCGCCTTATCTCCATCGACCTCGTCCTCTATGGCGCCGCGCTGATGCTGGAGTTCGTCGCGCTCGTCGTCCTGCGCCGCCGCGAACCCGCGCTGCATCGCCCCTTCCGCATCCCCGGCGGCACAACAGGAGCCATCGCCGCTGGCACAGGTCCGGCGCTGCTCATCGTCTTCGCTATCTACGCAGCACGCGGCGAGCAGGTCCTCGGCGTGAATGCTCTGCTCTTTGCCGCCATCGTCGGCCTAACCGGAGCAGTCGTCTACGCAATTATCGCCAGGCTCCAACGCCTCGCAACGGATTAGTCTATTCCTTCAACGGTCGCATGCTGGACGCGGGGTCACCCCATCCCCGCGCAGCAACGGCTCTTACTTGCCAGCGGCCTTCTTTTCATCAAACGCCCTGCGGGCCTTCTCGATCACCTTGATTGCGTAATCGACATCGTGCCACCCATCGGTGTCCACCGTCTTGCCTTCTAAGTCTTTGTAGATCGAAAAGAAGTGGTCAATCTCTTTCAGAATGTGCGGGTAGACATCGGTATAGTTCTTGACGTCCGCATAGCGCGGGTTGCCATCGCCAACCGCGAGGATCTTCTCGTCGCCCTGCCCTTGGTCGATCATGTTCAGCACGCCGATCGGCCGCACCGTCAGCACGCAACCTGGAAAGCTCGGCGTATCCACCAGCACCAGCACATCCAGCGGGTCACCATCGTCGCCCAGGGTGCTCGGGATAAACCCATAGTCCCCCGGGTAGTGCACCGGCGAGTACAGGTTGCGGTCCAGGCGAAACACATGCAGCTCTTTGTCGTACTCATATTTGCTGATTCCCTCCAGGGGAATCTCGATCACGGCGTTGACCAGCTTTGGTGCATCGGGACCAACGGGCAGTTCAAGGTAATTCGGCATAGATACGAGGAAACTCTTCTCCTGTGTAGATAATGTGTAGAAAATCGGCTGCATCGATCGATATCAACACCGGTCAGTCCTGGCCCCGAGAGGTTTGGATCGTTGCTGGATCGTCATTCGGCGGCGTTCCAGCGCGGCACATCAAGTGCTCTTGCCGAACGCATCCAGTACATAGTCTACAGTCAACCAAACCTCTCCATGTCGATTGCCGACCTCACTTCACAAGCGAAGCGCGATGCCTTCTGCTCGCGCTCGGTTGCCCACATAAGATCATTTTCTTTCAATCTGTTGCCTGACGGAAAACTTGTAGCTCTACGCAGATAAATTCGTACGGCCAAGTAACCAATGCCCCTTGCGCAGGCGTCCCAACGTTGTACTTCGACGGAAGCTCTATCGCCTGCCCATCTGAGTTCAAGGCTCTTCCGCCGCCGCATCCAACGCAAAACATGATCCCCCATGGCGGAGACCATCCTCATGACCCTTGTACGTCCTGCTGTACTTACCGCGTTTATTTTCTTCATCTCCGGGAGCGCATTCACCAGCCCTCCTCTTCACGCCCAAGCCCTGGTCACCGCCAGCAAGGCCGCTGAGATCACAGCCTTTGGCGGCTACATGTACACCTCCCCAGACTACGGACAAAGCAGCTCCAAAGGCTTTCTCGCCGGAGCCGACTTCACTTTGTTTCGTCACTGGTGGGTCGACCCATCGGTCGAAGCACGCTTTGACTACACCGCCGGCACGGGGATCAGCGAACACGCATTTCTCGCCGGGCCTCGCGCACAAAAGGACTTAGGCCGCTTCCATCCCTACGTCAACGTCCTCATTGGAGAAGGTCACATCAGCTACAACCCTCCACCGTCGATCAGCCCGAATGACCACGGCGATGGGGGCCTCAACATCGCCTACGGCATCGGCGCCGATGTCGATCTCGTTCATCACCTCTCCCTCAAGGTCGACTTCCTTCAGCAGAACTGGAACCTTGGGCAGAACTCCGCATTCCAACCCGACGGCAGCAACTACACCTTGACGCCCCGGACCCTCTCGATTGGCGTCACGTACCACTTCCCGTTCTCCGGCTTGAATCACCAGCGCGAGCTGCACTGAACATCACTGCACCTCGTTTGCTGCCACGTCAACATCTTTGAACGGCTATCGCACCCGTTCTTCGGCCCATCGCACACAGTGCTAGGCTGAAGAACGGGAGCTTTTGAACGATTTTGACTATGAATGAAACACTCGCCGCCGATCTGCACCCCCAGGGCAGCAGCCGGTTCGTGCGCGCCTGCCTCCGCCGTCCCGTCGACCGCACTCCTGTCTGGCTCCTCCGTCAGGCGGGCCGCTACATGCCGGAGTACATGGCTGTCCGGAAGCATCACTCTCTCCTCGACATCTGCCGCACGCCTCACATCGCCGCCGAAGTCACCATCACTGCGGCCGAGCGCCTCGGCGTCGACGCCGCCATCATCTTCGCCGACCTCCTTCTGCCCTTCACCCCCATGGGCTTGGACTTCGAGTTCGTCAACGGTGAAGGCCCCGTTGTCCACCACCCCATCCGTACCCTCGAACAGGTTGAAGCCCTCCGCACCGACCGCGCCGACGAGCTCATCTACGTCGCCCGCGCCATCGAAAAGGTCGGCGCCCACTTCGCCGCACCTAGAGCCGACGGAGACACCCTCGGCATCATCGGTTTCTGCGGAGCTCCCTTCACCCTCGCCAGCTACATGATCGAAGGCGGCAGCTCCCGCAACTACGTCGAAACCAAGAAACTCATGTACGCCGGCGATAAGGCCTGGCCGTTGCTGCTCGAAAAGCTCAACTCCGTCCTCGTCGCCTACGCCGCGCAGCAGGTTGAAGCCGGGGCCGACGTCATCCAGATCTTCGACTCCTGGGCCGGCGCGCTCTCCGTCTCCGACTACCGCGACTACTGCCTCGACGCTACCACCGAGCTCGTCCAGCGCATCAAGGCCCTCGGCGTCCCCGTCATCTACTTCGGCGTCGACACCGCCTCCCTGCTGCCTACCATGCGCGACACCGGCGCCGACGTCATCGGCCTCGACTGGCGCATCCCGCTCGACGAAGGCTGGCGAGCCGTCGGCCCCGGCTGCGCCGTGCAGGGTAACCTCGATCCCATCACGCTCTTTGCCCCCGAAGACGTCCTCGAAGCCCGCGTCAAAGAGATCCTCACGCTCGCCGCCAACCGCGACGGCCACATCTTCAACCTCGGCCACGGCATCGTCCCCGGCACGCCTGTCGATAACGTCATCCGCGTCGTCGACTACGTGAAGAAATACAGCACCCGCAACGTGGAGGTGAAAGCATGACCACCACTCCCAGCAACTCCGCCATCCTCCTCCTCGCCCACGGCACGCCCGACCGCCTCAGCGAGATGGCCGCCTACCTTGACAAGGTCACCGGCGGACGCCCCATGTCCAAAGAGGTCATCGAGGAGCTTCAGCACCGCTACGCCGAGATCGGCCTCCGCGATGACGCGTCCACCAGCTTCCGCCCCCTTGAAGACCGACCGCCGCTCACCCGCTGGACACTCACGCAGGCGAACCTGCTGAGCAAGGCCTTGGACCAGCCCGTCTACGTCGGCATGCGCAACTGGCACCCCTTCATCGCCGACGTCGTCGCGCAGATGAAGGCCGACGGCGTCACTCGCGCGCGCGTCCTCTGCCTCGCTCCGCAGAACTCCCGCACCAGCGTCGGCCTCTACCGCCGCGCGCTCATGGAAGCCGTCGCCGGTGCCTTCGAAGTCGAATTCATCGCGGGATGGGCTGACGAGCCACTCCTCGCCCAGGCCTTCGCCGAAAACCTCTGGCCCGTCTGGGCCGAAGCCTGCGCCATCACCGGCACCCATGTGCCAGTCCTCTTTACCGCCCACGCCGTCCCCTGCCGCACCATCATCACCGCACCCACCGCCAACCCGCAGAGTCCCTCCGCGCAACCTGGCGCTCCCGTACCCGCCGACGGCATCCAGAACTACGGCCCCGCCACCGCACCAGATCCCTACCCCGTCGAGTGCAAACAAACCGCACTCCGCGTCGCCGAGTTCATGCGTCCCCTCGGCATGACCGACGCCGACTGGTTCTTCAGCTTCCAGAGCCAGGGCATCGCCGGCGCCCCCTGGATCGGCCCCACCGTCCCCGACACCCTCAAATTCCTCGCCGAGATGGGACACAAAGCCGTCGTCCTCCAGCCCGTCGGCTTCCTCTGCGATCACGTCGAAATCCTCTATGACATCGACATCGACTTCAAAAAGCAGGCCGCCGAACTCGGCATGACCCTCTACCGCGCCGGCAGCCTCAACGACTCGTCCACGCTCATCCGCGCCATCGAGCAGGCCCTCCACCGCGAGCCTACGCCCGAGTACCCCGGCGAAGCCCCCGCACTGCGCCCCACTCGCCCGGCCAGCACCATTGCGAAAGAGCCTGTAGGAGCCTGATGAAGCGCTTCGCCATCGTCGGCGGTGGAATCGCCGGTCTCGCCGCGGCCTACGAACTCGAAAAAGCCCGCACCCGCGGCGCGGACATCGACTGGCAGCTCTACGAAGCCAGCGACCGCCTCGGCGGCATCGTCTCCACCACCCGCATCGACACCCCCGAAGGCCGCTTCGTCCTCGAAGACGGCCCCGACGGCTGGGTCACCGAAAAACCCTGGGCCCGCGAACTCGCCGTCGAGCTCGGCCTCGCCGATCAGATCATCCCCTGCAACGAAGACCGCCGCCGCACCCTGATCCTCATCGACGGCAAGCTGCAGCCCATGCCGCCACGCATGCGCATGATGGTCCCCGAAGACCTAACCACCCTCGAAGGCTCCACGCTCTTCACCGACGCCGCCCGCGCCGCCTACGCCGCTGAACTTGCCAACGCCGCCACCCTCAAGGCCGCCGCGCCCACGCAAGACGAGTCCGTCGCCAGCTTCGTCCTCCGCCACTTCGGCGAAGAGGTCCTCAACAAAATCGGCGCACCGCTCCTCTCCGGCGTCTTCGGCGGAGACGTCCACAAGCTCAGCGTCCGCTCCGTCATGCCGGCCTTCGTCGCCATGGAGCAGGAACACGGCTCCCTCATCGCTTCCCTGCAAGCCAAAGCTGCCGATCGCGGCCCGCGCCCACCGCAACCCGCCTTCACCACACTCCGCAACGGCATGGGCGTGCTCGCCGAAGCCATCGTCGCCAAACTCCCCGCCGAACGTGTGCACCTCAACCGTTCTGCTCTCTCCATCAAGCGCGAGCGCGGCATGTGGTGTCTTCGCACCTCCACCGAAGTCAAAAACGGCAAATCCAAACGCCACTTCAACCACGTCCTCCTTGCCACACCAGCTGACGTCACCCGTAGGCTCCTCGAACCGCACGCTCCAAACAGCGCTGCTCTCATCCCCAGCGACGCCAGCTCTGCCGTCCTCGTCGCAATGGCCTTCCCCGCCGCGCAAGCCGCCTCCATCACCATCCCCGAAGGCTTCGGCTTCCTCGTCCCGCAGTCCCCAGCAGGATCTGTCATCTCGACCGAAGCGCAACGTAGTGGAGAGACCTGCAGTTCCACCGGCGATAGGTTCCAGCTCCTCGCCGCCACCTTCGTCGAACAGAAGTACCCAGGCCGCGTCCCACCCGGCGCACGCATCCTCCGCGCCTTTTTCAGCGGCCCCACCGCCGACGCCCTCTCCACCGAACCCGACCCCACCATCGCGGCCGCCGCCCACGACCAGCTCTCGACGATCCTCGGCCCGCTCCCCGCCATCGACCCGGCTCTCACCACCGTCCGCCGCTGGCCCCGCAGCCTCCCTCAATATGAAGTCGGCCACCTTGACCGCTTGGCCCAACTCGACGACCTCATCACCACCCTCGGCGGCCTCACCCTCCTCGGCAACGCCTACCGAGGCGTAGGCGTCCCCGACCTCATCCGCGGCTCCCGCGCCGCCGTCCGCACTCTGCTCTCATAGACCTGCTGCCGCAGTCCCACCCATGAAGTGTCATCTCGACCGGAGCATAGCGCAATGGAGAGATCCCTCCATTTTGTTCGGAGCCGCAATATCACCTGAACCCTGGACCCTCATCGGTGAGACCGCGTCCCGAAGGAAGCGTAAAATCGATACATGGGCATTACTCGCCAGCAAGCTCTTGATTGTTTCGCCTCCGATGACCTGATCGGCATCGGCATGGAAGCCGATGCCGTGCGTCGCCGCCTTCACCCCGAAGGCGTTGTAAGCTACATCATCGACCGCAACATCAACTACACCAACTTCTGCACCGAGTACTGCACCTTCTGCGCCTTCTACAGGCCGCTGAAGGGCAAGCTCGCCGCCGAAGGTTACATCCTGGACTTCGACACCATCTACGACAAGATCCGCGAGACCGTCGAGATGGGCGGCACCGGCGTGCTGATGCAGGGCGGCATCCATCCCGACCTCAAGATCGACTGGTTCGAAAACCTCTTCACCGGCATCAAGCAGCGCTTCCCGCAGATCTGGCTACACTGCCTCTCCGCCAGCGAGATCCTCGCCATCGCCGAGTACTCCGAGCTCGACCTGCGCACCACCATCGCGCGCCTGCGCGATGCCGGCCTCGACTCCATCCCGGGCGGCGGCGCTGAAATTCTCGACGACGAAGTGCGCCACAAGATCGCGCGCCTGAAGTGCAAAACGCAGGACTGGGTCGATGTTCACCGCACCGCGCACTCTCTCGGCATGCGGACCACGGCCACCATGATGTTCGGAGTCGGCGAGCGCATGGAGCATCGCGTCAACCACTTCGAGGTTGTTCGCCAGCTCCAGGAAGAAACTGGCGGCTTTACGGCGTTCATCCCCTGGAGTTTCCAGCCCAACAACACCGCACTCGGCGGCCGCGGCTGGGACGAGGCCACCAGCGTCGAATACCTCAAGACACTTGCCATCAGC
>CAJCIM010000147.1 GCA_903970395.1 Acidobacteriaceae bacterium | reverse complement strand
CTGCCACATCTGTTCCATCGCGTCGAACATCTCGCGCGTGACGGCGAAGGTATAGGTGGCGCTCGAGCCCTGATTGCGTTCGGTGACGCGCTGCCAGCGGAGCTCTGCGGGAATGTCCAGAACGTGAAGATCGCAGAGGATGCCGGCGGCACGGGCGCGGGCCAGCCATGCGAGGCGTTGATCGCGCTGCGTGAAGCCGAGGTCGAGGACGGAGTCGATACCCGCATGGGCGAGTTGCGTGGCAACCGCCGCGATCTGTTCTTCGCAACGGGCGACGCGTTCCAATGCCCAGGGAAGGTCGTTCTTCTGCGGGCAGTCCTGCCAGAAGAGAGTGTTCATCCACTCGTCGATGGCGAAGCGGACGGCGTTATGACTATGCACGAACTCACGCGCGAGCGTGGACTTGCCCGCGCCCGTGGAGCCCGCGATGAGATGCCATCGTCCAGGTGGAGTCACTTGTGTCCTATCGTGAAGATTGCGATTTCATCGCGCTCAGCATCTCGCGACGGATGATGTCATTCATGCGTGACTGGTAGCCCTTGCCCTGCGACTTTAACCAGACAAGCACGTCGGCATCGAGCCGCGCGGTGATCTGACATTTGCGTGGGCGGTACATCCGACCACGTTCGGCCGACTTCCACTGCTCTTCGGTCCACTCGGGGATGTCACTCGTATCGATCTTCCTGGGACGGGCGGCTGCCAGCTTTGCGGCCTCCGCCGGGGTCAGACGCGGAAGCGTTTCTATCGTGTGGCTAACCATTTTCTTCTTCATAAAAACGCCCTCTCGTGGGGAGTCGCGTATCGAACTGAGATGATGCGGATCACTTCGATCCAGAGGCCATTCTCTGTCTCTTCCCGCAGTGTATGGGCCACCATCAATAACAGCAGGCCATGGATGATGCCGAAGGTCTGCAATCGCTCTTCACCGTCCACTGTGCGGTCGGTCGCGTGATGCAGCGGGGATCGTCGAACACCTGAGCCCCCGCTGTGAAGCTGAGGCCATGTTTGCGCTGGTTGGAAAGATCCTTGGCCTCGTCCCACTCGAACCGAATACCCTGCACTACATAATTATAACTACAATTGTGTAGATTGCAGTTTAACTGCGCAAGAAGCCATACAGCGGGAACTGCTCGGCGAGTTCGCCGACCTGACCGCGAATCTGCGCGAGCTTGTTGGCGTCGTTGCGGTGTTCTAGGGCCTCGGCGATCCACTTGGCGATGGTGCGCATCTCGGCTTCCTTCATGCCGCGCGTGGTGAGCGCCGGTGTGCCGATGCGGATGCCCGAAGGCTTCATCGGTGGGTTGGTGTCGTACGGGATGGCGTTTTTGTTGACCGTAATGCCTGCGGTGCCGAGAGCGGCTTCAGCTTCAGAGCCGAAGATGCCCTTGGCGAAGACGTCGACGAGGATGAGGTGCGTGTCCGTGCCGCCGGAGATGATGCGGTAGCCTTCGGCCTGCATGGCTTCGCCGAGCACCTTGGCGTTTGCGACGGTCTGCGCAGCGTAGGCCTTGAACTCGGGCTGAAGAGCCTCATTGAACGCGACCGCCTTCGCCGCGACGATGTGCATGAGCGGGCCGCCCTGCTGGCCGGGGAAGACGCTGCGGTCAATGCTGGCCGCGTACTCCTGCTTGCAGAGGATGAGGCCGGAGCGTGGGCCACGCAGCGTCTTGTGCGTGGTGGTGGTGACGACGTCCGCGAACGGCACGGGCGAGGGATGCGCGCCGCCGGCGACGAGGCCGGCGAAGTGTGCCATATCGATGAACAGCTTTGCGCCAACCTTGTCGGCGATCTGGCGCATGCGGGCGAAGTCGAACTGGCGCGGGTAGGCGGAGCCGCCGCCGATGATCATCTTCGGCTGCTCGGCGATAGCCTGCGCTTCGAGCGCGTCGTAGTCGATGACCTCGGTGTCCTGACGGACTTTGTAGCCGACGATCTTGTAGAGCTTGCCGGAGAAGTTGAGCTTGTGGCCGTGTGTGAGGTGACCGCCGTTGGCGAGGTCGAGGCCGAGGACGGTGTCGCCGGGATTCACGAGCGTCATGTACGCAGCCGCGTTGGCCTGCGAGCCTGCGTGTGGCTGCACGTTCGCGTGGTCGGCGCCAAACAGCTCCTTGGCACGGTCGCGGGCGACGTTCTCCACGATGTCGGCGTACTCGCAGCCGCCGTAGTAGCGCTTGCCGGGGTAGCCTTCCGCGTACTTGTTTGTGAAGACAGTGCCGGCGGCCTCCAGCACAGCGCGCGAGACGAAGTTTTCGCTGGCGATCATCTCCAGGCCCTCGTGCTGACGATGGATCTCGTTCTGGATCTGCTGGTAGATGAGGGGGTCGGAGGCTGCGAGAGTCGCGTTCAGGTCAATCGGCATAGAACTTAATTTTACGCTGCGCTTTGCGCTGGACGATTCCTGCGGAACCGTCGCGGAGCAATTTCCGTATATCTACGCAACAGAGTTGCCGTAGTTGTGTTCACACGAACAAGAACAGCGCCTGCGCGCACGCAGCTTGACCTATCTCAACGTGAAGGAGAACAGCCATGCCTGAAGAGATGATGCCCACAGCGGCTGAAAGTGTCTCCGCGCCCCGCGCTGCTTCAAGGAATGCTGGGCTGCAGCTGGTGACCGTGCTGCATGCAACGATCAACCGGACTGCCAGCAACATCGCGCACAGCGGGCCACCGCTGGATATGGTGACGCAGCTTTGCGCAGTGGTGGCCCACGTGGATCTTGACCTTGCGGGACATATGGCGCGCGAGCGGCTTAGCTTTTTGTTTCCTGGCTAATGGCTTTCTATTCCCTGCACAGAGCCATGCGCAGGCGCGGCAGACTCTGCCGCAAGCCGTTTGAATGATTGATACACGAACGAGCCCATCCACCATCCATCCATGTATTTGTAGGGGAATTCGCCGGTAGTGTAGTGGCCGCAGGGCAGCACCTTGCTGACGTAGTCGATCTTGTGCGCATCGAAGTTGCGCAACACCTCCAGCGAGTACTCGCGGATGAAGGTGAGATCGTACGTGGCGTGGATGACCAGCACGCGGCGTGGGTTGGCTGCGAACTCCGCCATGAAGTTCGACGGGCTGATGCTGGCGAAGATGCCGCGTACCTGGTCCTGCGAGAGGTCTGCGTGTTCAAACGCTGACTTGACGTGACGCGTGCTCTGGCCGGTCCAGACGACGTCACCAAACTGCGTGGATGCGTGGTTGAAGGCGCAGACGCGGATGCGTGGGTCCATCGCAGCGCCAAGGAACGCGTAGCAACTACCGAGCGACGTACCAAGTACGCCGAACTGCTCGTAGCCTTGTGATTCGAGCCAATCGATGCAGCTGCGAACATCCGCCACGGCTTGGCGGCATGCAGCGATAGTGCGGCCTACGTTAGAGCTGACGGCGTAGTCGGAGCGTTCCAGCTCTTTTGGGCGGCGAACGTCGTGATACGGCTTGGAGAGGCGCAGGCAGGAGACGCCGAAGCGGTTGAAGATCTCGCAGAGTGCGTTGTGGCTGAAGGCGTCTGCGTTCCACTGCGGCATGATGATCATGGCCTGGCGCGGCTTCGACTTGTCCTTGTGCTCCGCTGGGTACCAGCGCGCGTTCACCTCGTCGTTTTCGGGGTACGGCGTGCGCACGGCTGAGGTGAAGCGCAGGAAGGGCTCGCGGCGCAGTTCGCCGACCTCGGCCTGGCGCTTCCACTCGCGATCCTGCTCGAGTGTTTCAGGCCGGACGTTGGTGGGGTAGAGCTCGGGGTGGCGCTGTTCGATGCGGAAGTCGGTGGGTGTGGCGTAGGCGAATGTCTTGTGCGGGTCGGCCAGCATGCGCTGATTCAGCGCGGTCATCGCGTCCAACGCGGAGAGTTCGCCGCGCTCCACCTGCGCTGCAGCCTCCAAACCGCCGACGTCGGCGAGGTGATCGAAGCCCCACTCCAACGGGCGCTCGATTCGATTGCTGTCGCGGGTCGTGAGGGCATACTCCCACGCATACATCCACTTTGCGTAAAGCTTTGAAACCATCTACACAGTTTACCGTTTAGCGGGACCAGCCGCTTCTACGTGAGATGAACGTGGGCGCGGAGGCCGCACAGAATTTCGTAGGGAATCGTCTCGCACCACTGCGCATGGTCGTCTGCCGAGACGCCGTCTCCCAGCAGCACGATCTCTTTGCCCATCGTGATGGGGGCCAGGTCGGTGACGTCCACGACTGTAAGGTTCATGGAGACGCGACCGACGACCTTCGCCTGCTTGCCACCTACCATTACCCAGCCATCGCCGACGCCGGAGGAAGCCTCGCGGCGAAATCCATCCGCATATCCAATGGGCAGCAGGGCGAGCTTCATCGGCGAGGTGGCTGTAAACGTTGCGCCATAGCCTACCGTGGCGCCAGCGGGAATCTCACGCAGGCCGATGACGCGGGTCTTCCACGTGAGCACTGGCGAAAGGCGCGGACGCAGCGATGCCGTTGAATCGCCTTCGATAGCGAGCGCGTCACCGTAGAGGCCAAGCCCAGTGCGGACCATGGCGCGTGCGCCGAGCTTCTTCGCGGCGTCGCGCACCCACTTCATCGTAGAACCCTCATCGACCGCGGAGGTGTTGCCCATGTGCACGAGCTCCGGCTTGATGCCTGCCATGCGCACCTGCTCCAGCGCGGCTGCGAACTGTTCGCGCTGAGCTTCGGTGATTGCCACGCCTCGCGAGCCTTTACCAGCCTCAGCAGAAGCAAGGTGTGTCATCACGCCTTCGCACGAGACCCACCGCGACGCCGCGAGCCGTTCGAGGACCTTGTCCAGATCGGCACCGACTGCGACGCCCTGCCGCGACATGCCTGTGTCGATCTCCAGGTGCACGGGCACGCGATGGCCAACGCCACGCGCTGCGCGGTCCATGGCGCCGACGTGCTCCAGCGTCCAGATAACAGGAGTGAGGCCGTTGGCGACGATCTGCGGTGCATCGCCGAGATCCATACCGCACATCACTAAGATCCGCGTGCCGCCGTGGCCGAGCGTCTGCCGCACGCGCGCGCCCTCTTCCACATCGCTGACGCCGAGCCAGCGTGCACCACCGCCGGCCAGCGTCTGCGCCACCAGCGCGGCATCGTGCCCATAGCCGTTGGCCTTCACCACGGCCAGCGTCTCCACTGCGGCGCCCGCAACAGACTGCACTGCGCGCAGGTTCTCCACCAGCTTCGCACTCGAGATCTCAATCCAACTTTTCACTGTTGTCCATTATCGCGTGAGGGAGGGGCAGGGAGTAGTGAGTAGGGAGTAAGGAGAGATCAAGCTGGCACGAACGAAGTAAGTAGCAAGTAGCAAAAGCGAAGGCGGCCTGATGGCCGCCCCCACTAGTGATTATTCCTACTCACTGCTCCTTGCCCCCACTAGCTTCTGTGGCGACGCGTTGCACGATGGCTGCGGCCGCGGTTCGGACGACCGCTGACACCTGTAAACGTCCATGTCCGCACCGGGCCTACATCCACGTGGACGAACTGGCTCTTGGGGTAGTAGCCGACACCGCCGGCCTCAAGGCTGAGCGCGGCGTTGCGGATGCGCGCCGTGGGTTCGCCGGGGACGCGAATGTCGATGGCGTGGCCTTCGATGTGTTGCGAGTGCTCCGCTACACCGGTGTTCGGGCCAGCATCACGCAACATCTCATTGGTCTCCGGCGAGCGATAGCCGCAGACCACGTCAACCACGCCATTCGGCTTGCCGAGGCGCGTCATCAGGTTGTGCAGGAGGTCGAATTCCTTGGGGTCGTACTGCGTGACTTCGTTGGTGCGGTGGTCGCGCAGGAAGTTGTTTAGCTTGTCGAGCGCCTCGGGGATGTAGGTGTCGCCGATGCGGTAGACGACGTCGATGCTTTCACCGGTGTGCATGGCAGCCAGGCGGAGCGAGTACTCCTTGCCATCGGCTGGCAGTTGGTCGTCATCCGACGGCAGCACGCCCGGCGGCAGCAACGGCAGAAGCATCACACTGGACATCGCGTGAACCATCCGCGAGCGGGTCGTGCGCGTGCGGCGCGCGCTCGCCGTGCCGGATACGCAGCACATAGCCCCGATACACAGGGCGCTCACGATCGTCTTGCGGTTAAGGATCTTGAACAAAAACGAAGGAGCGACAGGGCGCGAGAGGTTCAACGGCGGATCTCCAAGAAAAAGGTGAGACACAGAAGACAATGAAAAACGATCAAATCAAGTACTGCGGTGTCCGTCAGAAATGGCAGGCTACATATCGAGATCGCCATTGTTCATTTCGTTTTACGATTCTATCCCGAAAGTTGCGATACCCCAACAGGGGTAGCCGAAAAGAGGTGCCGGAGTGGTAACTCCCAGTTAATGTTGGGTTTATCAGATCGGTTTCGGGTTTTACAGGGTTTCATCCCTTGTTGGGTCATCACCGGTTCCGGCATGTTTCATCTGTACATCCTTGTCGGGCTGCGATTCAAAGATCGCTTCGACGCGTTCCACGGTGTCGATTTCCTCTACGGGTTTGTCGTCGCGGACGCGGATAATCCGTGGAAAACGCAGGGCAAACCCGCTAGAGTGACGGTCCGACCGCATGATGTTGTTGAAGGCGACCTCCAGCACACGCAGCGGCTCTACCGTGCGGAAGTGGCCGAAGTCCTGCAGGGTGTGCGCCTGCAGCCATGCGGTCAGGTCGGCGATCTCCGCGTCGGTGACGCCGGAGTAGGCCTTACCAACGTTTAGCAGCTCGGGTTCACCACTGGCAGAGACACCGCGAACGGCGAAGGTGTAGTCACTGAGCAGGCCCGCACGGCGGCCGTGGCCGAACTCCGCGCCGGTGATGACGACGTCAAGCGTGGCGAGCTCGCGTTTGAGCTTGACCCAGGCGAGACCGCGGCGACCAGGCTGGTAGCTGGACTCCGCCGCTTTGAGCATGACGCCTTCGTTGGCCCGAGCGCGAGCATCGGCGTAAGCACGGTCGATCTGCTCGGCGCTCTCGACGCTCTGCGCTGGTGAGAGTCGCAGGCGCGGCAGCGGCACCGCAGTTGGGCCGGTTGCGGCGAAGAGCGTGCCCTGCGCGCCACTCGGCTCCGCGTCGATGGGGGCGAGAGCAATCGTACTGAGCTGAGCGAGCAGCTGCTCCAGTCGCGCACGACGGTCGCGAAGGGGCTGCGAGAGAAGAAGTTCTTGGCCCTGCAGCAACAGATCAAAGGCCATAAAGACCACCGGCACCTGGCGACGCATCGCGCTGTCGATACGTTTGCGGCCGATGCGCTGGCCGAGCCGCGCAAAGGGCAACGCCTTGTCCGTGGCGAAGTCCCAGGC
>CAJCIM010000146.1 GCA_903970395.1 Acidobacteriaceae bacterium | reverse complement strand
TCGGCTTCAACTCCAGTCCCAGCGACTGCCGAATCGCAACCGTAAGCGATGGCAGCGAAGAGTCCGCATCTGGGTCGGCAGCAAAGACAAACCGCACATCGTAGCTGCCGGAGATCCCGGTTCGATCCACTACCGGAAATCGGAAAGACGACCTCATCGCACCAGTGTAACGAAACCCGTTCCCAGCAACGCCACCTCAAACGGCCACCTTTGCTGAGTTTCTCATCGAACCTCTTCTGCGTTTGCCCTCCATACCCAGCGCACCCGCAGCCAGGCCAAACGCTCATAACGCTGCTTCCTCGCTTCCCGTGGGAATAAAACTCCCTCTCCAGTGTCTTAGAAAGAAGGATCGATACCCAACGAAAGGTTAAGTAGCGTAATGCCGGATCGCACGCTGGAACTACTCAGACGCAACCTCTATGAAGTCTTCGGGGAGCGCAACGCTGTGCTGAGACGGCAGCGTATCGCTGAACTATGGACAAAGAATTGCGCCTTCATTGATAACCATGGCGGACACCGTGGACAGGATGCATTGGATGTGGCGATCGCCACCATCCAGAAGCACACGCCAGGGTTCGTCTTCCACGAGATTGGGACATCGCAGTCTCACCATGGCATCGGCCGTCTGGCCTGGGGCTATGGTCCACAAGGTGAGCCGCCTATCGTGAGAGGGCTGGACGTCGTCGTAGTGCGCGATAACAAAATCGACAAATTGTACGCGTTTCTGGACGAACCCATTTGATGACAACCCCAGGGAAAGCCTGCGTACAAAGAAAAGTGAGAATCACACCACGATGAACGAACCAAAGATGGATCAAATCCTGCAGACGGGCCTCGGCTTCTGGGCATCAAAGACCTTGCTCAGCGCCGTCGAAGTTGAGCTCTTCACGGAGCTGGCCAAACAGCCCGGAACCTTAGCCGACCTCAAAGTCCGGCTCCGTCTGCACCCGCGCGCCGCGCACGACTTCCTCGACGCCCTCGTCGCTCTGAACTTCCTTGAGCGCCGCGACGGTATCTACTACAACACTCCCTCAACTGATTTCTACCTCGACAGGAACAAGCCCTCCTATATCGGCGGTCTTCTAGAAATGGCCAACGACCGCCTCTACCCGTTCTGGGGCAATCTCACCCCGGCACTCCGCACCGGCGAGCCGCAGAACGAACCCAGCACCCACGCAAAGGGCCACTTCGAACTCCTTTACTCGAACCCAGAGAGCCTGCGCGGTTTTCTCCGCGCCATGACCGGAGTCAGCCACGGCGCGAACCTCGCCATCGCCAAGAAGTTTCCCTGGTCCGAATTCAAGAGCGCCGTCGATGTCGGCACCGCGCAAGGCGACCTCATCACGCAGATCGCTCTCGCCAACCCGCACATCGCAGGCATCGGCTTTGATCTGCCCCAGGTTCGCCCCGTCTTCGAGGACTACATCACTGACAACGGTCTCGCTGGCCGCGTGCACTTCCAGCCTGGCAGCTTTTGGGACGCACCCATTCCTAACGCCGACGTTGTCATGATGGGCCACATCCTCCACAACTGGGACCTCGAACAGAAGAGACTCCTCACCCGCAAGGCCTACGCAGCTCTACCCACCGGCGGGGCCCTCGTCGTATACGAGAGCATCATCGACGACGACCGCACCAAGAATGCCTTCGGCCTCCTCATGAGTCTCAATATGCTCATTGAAACGCCCGGGGGATTCGACTA
Organism: Acidobacteriaceae bacterium; assembly: GCA_903970395.1. Lineage (GTDB taxonomy): Bacteria > Acidobacteriota > Terriglobia > Terriglobales > Acidobacteriaceae > Granulicella. The sequence continues at coordinate 15,211 of CAJCIM010000146.1, read as the reverse complement.
CACCGGCGCCGACTGCATGGCCTGGATGAAAGAGGCCGGTTTCACCAGCACGCGCGTCGAGCATCTCGTTGGCCCCGATTCCATGGTCATCGGCATCAAGTAGTTCGCACCGAACAACCACTGGCTCCAGCCGCGCTTTGCGATGCAGTCCAACGCATCGCAAAGCGCGTAAACTGGAGCAAGTCCGATGTCTACAAACACCACCGCGCCCCTAGCCACCATTGCCTCCCTCTCAGCCTACGAAGGCCAGGTTGTCACCCTGCGTGGCTGGCTCTACAACCTGCGCTCCTCCGGCAAACTGCTCTTCCCCACCTTCCGCGACGGCTCCGGCACCATCCAGGGCATCGTCCCCAAGGCCGCAGTCCCCGAGGACGTCTTCGAGACCCTCAAGTCCCTCACACTCGAGTCCTCGCTTGTCGTCACCGGCCTCGTCCGCGCCGACTCACGCGCGCCCTCCGGCTTCGAGCTTGACGTCCACGATGTCACCATCACCCAGCGCATCCCCGACGACACGCCCTACCCCATCCAGCTCAAGGAAGCCGGCGTCGACTTCCTCATGGAGCACCGCCACCTCTGGATCCGCACACCGCGCCAGTCGGCCATCCTCCGCGTCCGCGCGACGATCATGCGCGCAGCAGCAGAGTATTTCGACACCCACGACTTCACCCGCACCGACCCGCCCATCCTCACGCCCAACGCCTGTGAAGGCACCAGCGAGCTCTTCGAGATGGACTACTTCGGCGACGACAAGGCCTACCTCACGCAATCCGGCCAGCTCTACATCGAAGCCACCGCGCTCGCACTCGGCAAGGTCTACAGCTTCGGCCCCACCTTCCGCGCAGAAAAGTCCAAGACCCGCCGCCACCTCACAGAGTTCTGGATGATCGAACCCGAGGTCACCTACCTCGACCTCGACGGCCTCATGGATCTCGCCGAAGGCTTCCTCACGCACATCGTCACCCGTGTCCTCGAGTCCCACCGCAACGAGCTCAAAGTCATCGGCAAAGACATCTCCAAACTCGAAGCCATCATCGCCCCCGGCCACTTTCCGCGTCTCTCATACGACGAAGCCCATCAGATGCTCCTCGACGCCCATGCCAAAGGCCTCATCGAGCACCCGCACACCTACGGTGACGACTTCGGCTCACCCGACGAGACCTACATCAGCAACCAGTTCGACAAGCCCGTCATGGTCCACCGCTACCCGGCCGCGGTCAAAGCCTTCTACATGCAGCCCGACCCCAACGACCCCACCAAGGCCCTTTGCGTCGACGTCCTCGCCCCCGAAGGCTACGGCGAGATCATCGGCGGCTCGCAGCGCGTCGACAGCTACGACCTCCTCAAGTCCCGCATCGAAGCCCACAACCTCCCCATGGACGCCTTCCAGTGGTACCTCGACCTCCGAAAATACGGCAGCGTCCCCCACAGCGGCTTCGGCATGGGCATCGAACGCTGCGTAGCCTGGATCTGCGGCCTAGAACACGTCCGCGAAACCATCCCCTTCGCCCGCACCCTCAACCGCATCTACCCGTAAGAAGTCTGGTACCCAATAATTACGCATTGACTACGCTATAGCCAAGTGCCCTACTCATGCGACTCCATCGCATGAGTAGGGTGCGGATCTCCAACTCACCCATACCATCTCCGTCACCACAGCCCGGAAGGGCACGACTTCAGTCGGGCCACACCAGACCGGGTCGAAGACCCGTACCTCTCTGCCGCAGGCCGGAGCGAAGCCGCGGGCGCAGCGACTGAATTGCTTTCTTTTATCCCGCCTATCCATCCCCGACGGCACCTTACCTTGAACGCACGCGCAACGAATCTACGCGCACTCCATCACCCCACGAATCGGCACCACGTCAGCAAGTCGTCCCCGCCGCTGCCGTTCCGGAATCCTCAGCATTTGCGACACCCGCTTCAGCATCTCCGTCGGATGCAGCGGCTTCGGCAGCAGCGGAAAGTCATATCCGGCATCGAGAGCATTCACCAGGTCCGCGCTCGTCGCATGGCCGGAGAACAGCAGCACCTGGCACGCCGGCCGCGACGTCACCACCGCAAGCGCCAGCTCCACGCCATTCATCATCGGCATCGCCACATCGCTGATCAGCAGCTCTGGCATCAGGCCGCTCGCCAACTCCAGTGCGCTCATGCCGTCATAGGCCGTCACCGCTGCATATCCTGCCTGCGACAGAATCAGACTCAGCGTATCCGCTACTAACGGCTCATCGTCCACAACCAACACAATGGGGCGATGCAGCGCCCTCTCCACCACCACATCATCCTCCGGGACTTCGGTGATCGGAACCACTTGGGCGTTCAGAAAAGGCGACATGACGTTATACCTCTTCCAACAACCTAGTCCCCCTTCGGGTGTACGGGTTAACTCTTTACTGTCTTGTCTTTAACGACCATCTTCAGAACTTGCCCCGCGCCGTTTCGGTCCCTTTTAGGATAGGTCTGCAACAATGTTAGGGCAACGCCTGGATTACGATAAGGCATCGATACAGTAGTGGTTGTATACGACAGTTTTGGTAGTCGGGAGGACGACATGGCAGACGGCGAGCACGTACCGAACCCCATGCGATTCAAATCGGTTCTGCAGTCGGCCATCCCCAAAGGACGTGACGGCAAGCACAAGCAGATCATCACCCAGTTGCTCAGCGACATCGATCAACTGGCGGAGGGTTCCGCCCTGAAGGTCCCTTTATCTGAGCTGCCGGACACCAAGGAAAATATCCGCTCCGCTCTCAGCCGGGCCGCCCTGCAGAGGAACCTCGGTATCTCCACCTCCAGCAATGACGAGTTCCTCTACATCTGGAAGACGCCAAAACAGGATTGATCCGAGCTACGGTGATGGGTGTCCATTCAGCCTTATGCGCTGATCTCCTTCACAACTCGGCGGGCCGACTCGATAGCACCCTGCATCCATCCATTCCATCGGGAGGTATGTTCACCCGCAAATAAGATTCGGCCTTCCCTGCGTGCGTTGAGGGGAATATGGTGCAGTTCGCCGGGATCGAACCGCGAAAGAGCGCCCCTCTGCCACGGGTCTTCACTCCAGCTCTTTACCCGAGCTGCCTCGAAGTTTTCCCTCGCGCCAGGAAACACACTCTCCGCATCAGAAAGTGTCTGTGTCACGCGACTCTGTGTGTCCATCGCATCGAGCTTGCCGGCTCTTTCTCCGATGACATAGGACAGCAACAGGCCGCGATCGTCCGGCGACTCCGGCCCCAGCGCCCAGAACCTCTCCGAGACCAGATCTGTATTCGCAAAGCCGCTCAGCCCCTTCGCCTTCCAGAACTGCTTCTGCATCTGCAGGAAGATCTTGTCCGCGGGAAAGTACTTTTGCTCCCGGATAACGCGTTGCTTCTCCGCTGAGAGTCTCGCGTCAGCAAACAAATTCCTCGCCATGGAAAACGGCAGCGCCGATACCACATAGTCGCCCCGAACCGTCTCGTGACCGCCAGCATGTTCCATCACCGCCCATGCCCCACTGTCATCCTGCCCAATGCTCGTTACCCGGCATCCATACCGAATCGCCCCGGCAAGTTCCAACTGCCTGGCCAACGCGCCTGGAAGCTGGTCATTGCCTCCGCGAATATGAAAGAACTCGCGAATTACCTGCTGATTGAAGCCCACCATCAGCATCTGTGCAGCGCCAAGCAATGGATCTCCACCCAACGTGACGAGTTCGATCGCATCCCGAGAGAGTCCCTGCTTCTCCAGATAGCCTTGTAGCGTGTCGTGATCCAGATTCAGGATGGGGGCGGGCACGGTCAGGGAGTTCTCGCTACCCTTTACCAGCTCCAATGGATCGTTGAGGTAACGCTTCGACATGCCTGCGCGGCCCAGGCGACGCTCCTCCGGTGTCAACTGCAGCGGCCAATCGGGTTCGGGACCACGCCCGGCCACGTAGTTCTTGCCGCGCAGATGCAGCACATCGGCGAAGTCACCGCCTTTGAAGGGTTCCAGCGGCAGCCCAAACTCGCGCACATACGCGAGCGTCATCTCATGCGTATCCGGAATGCGAGTCCCTCCGGTCTCGGCCGTAAGCCCACCAGCAAGCCCCTCTCGCAGCGTCTCCACCCTGCCTCCGGCTCGGCCCTGCCCTTCAAGAACGAACGCCTCGAAGCCTAGTTTGCGAAGCTCGTACGCGCAGGAGAGACCCGCCAGACCACCACCCACAATCACTACTCTTCGTTTCGTCTCCGCCGCGCGAGCGAACGCTCTGGGAGCAAAGGCTGCAACGGCTGCAGCAGCCAGGAACGTCCGTCGATTCATCATGTTTCTTTTCTCGTCTCGTGTTGTCTTTGATTCGGATAGATATAAGGACAAGCACTTCGCCCCACATGGCGAGGCCGCTGTGTAAGAGCCGTGGTTGCTCTACATACTGATTAAGAATACCCAGTCTGCGGCATTATTCCCCGCCCCCGGTGCCGCCACAGTTCATCGAATGAAAAACGGTCAACGGTTCGAACGGCCAGCTCTGCGCCGGGTGCCCATTCAGGCGCCTTCATCGCATTAATAGAATGCGGCTCTCTAAATCGGCCATGCTCTCGACCCCTGAACACCCCTCGCAGGGACTGAATCATCTTCCGTTACCACCCCCCACAAAACAACACCCCACTCACCGCGGAAGCGATGAGTGGGGAAGTTGGGCCCGACATCTACAACCTCGTTAGGGCTTCGCCACCGAAGCCGCCACCAGCGTCGCCTTCGTCTCAGGCAGCAGGTTGGCTGGCATCGGCGGGGGCGCCACAAAGTGTGCGTAGTTGTCCTTCCGCTCGGGTTCGGAAAGCGGCCACGCATACGGTGTGCGCCGAGTGTTCCCATACCCAAACTGAGGAGTCCGCGACAACAAAATCGTATCTTTGTCCAGCCACACATAGACATCGTGCGCTTCCAATGGACCGCCTTCGAGTGACGCATCGCTCGTCAGCTCAAGGCTGTGGCCGCCAATTTTGAATGCGACCGTCGATCCCTGAATCGCGTCCTTCACCTCGACCGCGTCCGGCATCTTTACCCGTGAGACGACAACCGTTCCCTCACCCGGCACGAAGAAGTACAGATACCCGGCGTGGTGGATGTCATAGTTCAGATGCACCTTCGCGACCAGACCATCGATCACCAACATCCCACTCGTAACCTTGGCACTGAACTTCTTATCGAACGATACAGATGGCTCCCGCTCCGCTTTGGCACGGCGCTTCGCCGCAGCCTTTGAGGCAGTGGGTGTCGCCTCCTTGGTAGCGACTACAGCATCAGAACACGCAAATCCCTTGCTTTGGGCGAAGGCTGGTTGAGCCGAGATCAGACCTACAGCCGCAAGTGTCAGGACTGACTGGGAGAGAAATTTTGTAGACGACACGCTGAAACCGGTAAATAAAGACATACAAGGGGGCCCTCATGGCAGCTTTAAGAGGCAGCAATCATGACGCCATAAATTCAAAAAAACTGGACTGGTCTCCGATTAGATCGCCTCGGGACAGTTCTCAGGGCATGAACAAATTCATTACTTTTGTAATGAATAACAGCGGCTCCCCACCAAGGCAACTACTATCTCGCTTCCGGCTTCAACCCATTCCCATTTTGGATTAAGGGTCGTCTCGCTGGCTGGATCATAGGTGGGGGAGGGGTGTGGCTCTCAGCTATAGGACACGCTCGTGCTTATAACCGCCAGCAGTTAAGGCTCCAAGCAACTCCGCAACCTGCTCGCGTCCACGCGTCTCCATCGTGATGTCGATGGTGGTGTCGCCAAGGTTCACGCCGTAGTAAGCGCGGTTGTAGAGCGTATCCACAATATTCACCCGATGGCTCGCGATCAGCGTTGTCAGCTCCGTCAGCGCACCCGGTTTGTCCAGCAGAGTAATCCGCAACCGGATCAGTCGTCCGTCCTGCACAAGACCGCGCTCGATGATCCTGCTGAGTAGCGTAACGTCGATGTTGCCGCCGCAGACCAGCACTGCTGTCCGCGTACCTTTGGCCAGGCTCGGCTTGTGCTGCAGGATCGCCGCAAGAGCAGTCGCACCAGCACCTTCAGCCAGCGTCTTCTCCCGCTCCAGCAGAGTCAGGATCGCGCTGGCGATCTCATCCTCCTCAACCGTAACGATCTCATCCACGTAGCGCTCGACAACCGGATAGGTAACATCGCCAGCGCGACGCACCGCAATACCATCCGCAATCGTCGTCGAGGGATCGAGCGTCACTGGATGACGTTCATACACAGCCTGCTTCATGCTCGGCAGCCGCGAAGTCTGTACGCCGATCACCTTTACGCTCGGCTTGGACTCCTTCACCGCGCACGCAATGCCGCCGATCAGTCCGCCACCGCCGATCGGCACAACAACGGCCTCAAGATCCTCAACCTGCTCCAGCAACTCCAACCCAATCGTTCCCTGCCCAGCCATCACGAGTGGATCGTCGAACGGATGGATGAACGTCATGCCCTGCGCTTCGCACAGGCGAAGCGCCTCGGCACAGGCCTCATCGTAGTTAGCGCCGTGAAGCACCACCTCTGCGCCGAAGCCGCGCGTCGCAGTCACCTTCACGAGAGGAGTCGTCAATGGCATCACGATCACCGCGCGGATACCGCGCTGCGTCGCATGGTACGCAACACCCTGCGCATGGTTGCCCGCGGACGCCGCAACCACGCCACGCTTGCCTTGCTCTGGAGTGAGCGTTGCAATCCGGTTGAGCGCTCCACGCTCCTTGAAGCTGCCTGTCATCTGCAGGTTCTCGAGCTTGAGCGAGACCTCAAGGCCAGTCAGCCGCGAGAGCATCTCCGACCGGGTGCACGGCGACAGGTACACAGAGTTGCGCAGGCGCTCCCGAGCGTCGAGAACGTCCTGAAGGGTGATGGCTGGCTTGGCGGAACTCATCGTATCTATCGTAGTCTTTCTTGCCGCGATGCTTCGAGCTTCCGCTCAGCGGCTGAACTGCGTCTGCTGCTTCTCGCGATGACGTTCAAGAGCCAACTCAATCAGCCGATCGATAAGTTTGGGATAAGAGAGCCCGCTTGCCGCCCAGAGCTTGGGATACATGCTGATGGAGGTAAATCCAGGCAAAGTGTTCACCTCGTTGAGTACAATCTCAGCAGGTTTGCCCTTTGTCGCAGGAGCCATCAGGAAGTCGACCCGCGCGAGGCCTGCACAGTCGCAAGCGCGAAAGGCCTGAATCGCCATCTTGCGGATCTTGTTGCTCTCAGCAGCTGTGAGCTTCGCAGGGATGATGCTGACGCTCTCGTCTGCGCCGTTGAGTTCGTACTTCGCTTCGTAGTCATAGAACTCCTTCGCCGGAACAATCTCGCCAACGATGCTCGCCTCTGGCTCATCGTTTCCGAGGACTGCAACCTCCAGTTCGCGCGGCTTTACACCAGGTCCACCGACGCTCTGCTCGACGACGATCTTGCGGTCGAAGCTGGCTGCAAGATCCATTGCTGCTGCAAGATCCTTGCGCGACTTGACCTTGCTGATTCCAACTGAGCTTCCAAGGTTCGCTGGCTTGACGAATACTGGATATTGCAGCGCCTTCTCGATCGTGCGCGTGACCTTCTTCGGGTCGCTCTTCCATTGGCTGCGCAGCAGCGTCACATGCGGAGTCAGCGGTAGACCTGCAGCGACGAACATGCGCTTCATGGCGTCTTTATCCATTCCAGCAGCCGAGCCGAGAACGCCGGAACCGACGTACGCGATATCGGCAAGCTCGAATAGGCCCTGAATCGTACCGTCTTCGCCGAAGGTGCCGTGAAGCACGGGAAAGACGACGTCAATTCCCGTATCGACAGTTGGCTCCGCAGCTGCAGCAGCGATGCTCAGACCAGTGTCGTTGCCCGCAGACACGGCCGATTCACCGAGCAACTGCAGCGCTTCGCGGCTCTGCAACCAGCGGCCTTCGCGTGTGATGCCTAGTTCGACGACATCATACTTCTTGCGATTGATCGCGGCGAGGATGGAGCGCGCCGACCGGAGCGAGATCTCGTGCTCGCCACTCTTGCCACCAAACAGAATTCCTACGCGTAACTTCTTCTTTGCCATGTATTGGTTAGTCTCAAGCAGAACGTGTCTGTGTGTAGCGGGAATGCTTGCGCACGAACCTCAGGAATTACTCGCGACATGCAAGCTAAACGTTGAACTTGAAGAAGAGTATGTCGCCATCCTTGACGACATATTCCTTGCCTTCAGAGCGCAGTAAACCAGCTTCCTTCACTGCCTGCTCGCTGCCCAGACGGAAGAGGTCTTCGCAGGCGTAACAGTCGGCCTTGATGAAGCCGCGCTCGAAGTCGGAGTGGATGACGCCGGCAGCTCCTGGAGCTTTCGTACTGCGCTTGATCGTCCAGGCGCGAACTTCCTGCACTCCTGAGGTGAAGTAAGTGATGAGGCCGAGCAGACGGTACGCCGCGTGGATCAGGCGGTTGAGGCCTGGCTCTTCGAGGCCTGCGGCTTCGAGGAACTCCTTGCGCTCTGCGGGTTCGAGCTGGGCGATCTCGGCTTCCATGGCACCGCAGATGCGGACGACTTCGGAGCCTTCGTCCTTCGCGCGGGCTTCGACGATCGCTGTGTACTCGTTGCCGTCGGCGATGCCGGCTTCGTCGACGTTGGCGACGTAGAGCTGCGGCTTCATGGTGATCAGGAAGAGGTCGCGCGCGACCAGCTTCTCGTCATCGGCGAGCTCGGCCGTGCGCGCCGGCTTGCCGGCGTTGAGGACCGCGAGCAGCTTCTGGATTGCGGAGAACTCTGACTTCTGCGCGGCGGTCGCGGAGTTGCTCTTGGCCGCTTTCTCGGCCTTAGCCAGTCGCTTCTCGACCGTCTCGAGGTCAGCGAGGAGAAGCTCGGTGTTGATGATCTCCATATCGTGCAGCGGGTTTACGCCGCCAGCGACGTGGATCACTTCGGGGTCGGCGAAGCAGCGGACGACGTGGAGAATCGCGTCCGTCTGACGGATGTGCGACAAGAACTGGTTGCCGAGGCCTTCGCCTTTGCTGGCTCCTTCGACGATTCCGGCGATGTCCACAAACTCCATCGTCGTGGGGACGATCGAGTCGGGTTTGACCATCGAGACGATGCGGTCCATACGCTCGTCAGGAACAGGCACGATGCCGACGTTCGGGTCGATGGTGCAGAAAGGGTAGTTCGCGGCTTGCGCCTTTGCGGCTGTAAGCGCGTTGAAGATGGTGGACTTGCCGACGTTCGGCAGCCCGACGATTCCACAGTTCAGGGGCATGTTTTCGGGTTCTTCCTTCAGCTACTACTTCCAGTCTAACTGTGTGACGGCTTTGCGAGTCCTCCGAAGAGGCTCGTGCATCCAAAGTAGCGTGATGCAAGTTGGAATCGACAGCTTCGTAGGTGCGATCAGCGGTCCAGAGGCCGCTGCGGGCGAGCTTGGCGCGCTGCGTGTGCAGCAGCTGCTCGAAGAGGTTGAGCTGGCGGATCGAACTGGCGTTGACGTCTTCGGCATCGGCGAGCACCATCGCGAGGAGTACGTTGCTTCGTCTCCGGTTACGCTGCTTGCCGCGGCTGCGGCGAGAACCAGCAAGATCCGGCTGACCAGCGCGGTTACCGTGTTGAGCTCCGATGATCCGGTTCGCGTCTTCCAGCAGTTTGCTACTTTGGATCTGATCTCAAACGGCCGTGCAGAGATGGTGGTTGGACGCGGCTCTTTTACAGAGTCCTATCCTTTATTTGGCTACGATCTGCGGAACTACGATGAGCTGTTCTCCGAGAAGCTCGATCTTTTGTTGAAGTTGCGTGAGCAGACGCGCGTGCACTGGCAGGGCGAGCACCGTGCCACCCTGAACGGTCAGGGCGTCTGGCCGCGGCCGCTGCAGGCGCGGTTGCCGATCCGGCTGGGCGTGGGTGGTACGCCGCAGTCGTTTGTGCGGGCTGGCGTGCTGGGGTTGCCGCTGACGGTGGCGATCATCGGCGGTGAGGCACATCGGTTCCAGCCGCTGGTGGATCTGTACCGTCATGCGTACAAGCAGGCTGGGCACGATCCGGCGCAGATGGACGTCGCAGTGCATGGCATCGGCTTCCTGGCGGACAGCGACCGCGAGGCGGCGGACACGCTCTTTCCAGCGCACCAGGAGACGTTCAACCGCATCGGGCGCGAACGCGGTTGGGCGCCGCAAGGACGGGCGACATTCGACGCGCAGGTGAGCGAGCGTGGATCTTTCTTCGTCGGTTCGCCTGAGACAGTCGCGCAGAAGATGTGGTCGGTGAGCGATGCGCTGGGTGGCGTTTCGCGGTTCACGCTGATGATTAGCGGTGGAAGCGTTCCGCATGAAGCTACGATGCGGTCGATCGAACTGCTTGGCACGGAAGTGCGGGCGAAGGTGAATGCAGGGCAGCCGGTGCTGGTGTAGGCCACCCTCCCCCCCGGGGTATCTCGAAGAGGCTTCTAATTATAATCAGTCACTTAGCGGGGTATCCCGGGATCAAGTGACTGATTCTTCACGTGGTTATGGGTATGATATTGCAACCACTGGGCTTAACGGCAGTTGCCCCCTCATTAAGGTTGCAGGTGTATCTATACCCAAACTTCCTTTAGATTTGCCCCTATTTCCATTCTAACCAGCTGCGCCTGAGAACATGCTTTTGTTCTTGGGGCGATAACGCTTTTATTTTGTTGTCTTTGTGCCTCCTGCCGAGCCATGTTGGGCTTGACAAGACTGTCCCATACCCCTCAGCAAGCCGAAATCACATTGCCAGGAATAGGAATGAAGTGAACTCTATGTCTGCTGCACGACAACCATTGTTGCGCTGCGTCCATCAGAGCCAGAGTCGACAGATTTTGACTTTGACTACGGAGATCTCCCATGAAACGTATTTTGGCTGCTGTTTTAGTGGCTGTGACCTTTCCCGCCCTCGCTTCGGCGAAGGCACAGAGGGTCGAGAAGCTGGACAACCGCATTGAAGCGGCGCACGCAGTACTGCACGAGTTGATGGCGACGCCGGACAAAGGCATCCCGTTCGACATCGCGTCGCATGCAACATGCGTGATCGTGATTCCGGCCTACAAGAAGGGCGCGTTTGTTGTTGGCGCACAGTACGGACAGGGTGTGGCGACATGCCGCACAGGCCATGGCTGGAGCGCTCCCGTGTTCGTACAGATCGCCGGGGCGAGCTTTGGCTTCCAGGCTGGCGGCCAGTCGACAGACCTTGTGCTGGTGGGCGTGAACCACAAGAGCGCAGATGACATTTTGAGGGAGAAGGTCAAGTTAGGTGGTGACATCGCCGCCTCGGCAGGACCTGTGGGCCGCAACTCGCAGGCTTCGACGAGCATTCTGGCGAACGCAGAGTTTTTGACCTACTCGCGCAGCCGCGGTTTGTTTGCCGGAGTAGATCTGACGGGCGACGAGCTGAACCAGAACCAGGACGATACGCGTGCGTATTATGGCGCTGACATCCCGTACCAGAAGATTCTGAGCGGCGCGGTACCGGTGAAGCCGAGTTCGCAGCACTTTGTGCGCACGGTGAGTGAGCTGTTTCGCATTGGGCGCGCGCGGCAGTAGGAGATAGCAAGTAGATAAGAGCCCCTCCTGATGGAGGGGCTCTTATTTTGTAGCTGCATTTAACGTGTAGTCGAGTTTCTGATCGTGGCGTTTACCGTCTGACTGATCGTCTGCAGCGCATCGCTTTTCGCGATCTCTGCACCAAGAGTTTGAGCGCGTTCCGCGAAGCTGCGATCGCGAAGAATTTTACGTACTGCATCGCGGATATGTTCCGGGAGAGAAGCTCCTGATTTGAGTGATATTCCTGCGCCACTCCAACGGACGCGGGCACTGACGAGCGGTTTATCTTCGCTTGCTCCGCAGCAGACGATAGGAACACCATAGCTGAGAGCCTGCTGCACCCCGTTGTAGCCACCGTTGGTGACGAAGACGCTCGTCATGGGCAGGATCTGTTCATACGGAACGTACGGCTCGACGATGGCATTCTTCGCAGACTGGATCTTTGCGTCCTTGCTGCCACCGGCGGTTACTACGACCTGTACCGGTTCGTCGGCGAGGCCCAGGATGGCTGGATTGACGAGTTGATCGAAGTCGAAGTTTGCCAGAGTGCCTTGAGTCACGAGAACGATGGGCCGGGAACGATCCAACAGGGACATCCACGCAGGCGCTTCTGCATCGGCTTGTTTATGGATGATCGGTCCGGCGTAGACGAGGTTCGCCGGCCGATCCTCCATAGGGTATTCGAAGGCCTCCGTGCCGAACTGCAGGAAGACGTCGGGAAGACGATAGACGCTGTTTATGTTGAATCCACCGGAGACTTCCACTCCCAATTGGGCGAGGACGGCATTGATGTAGTCGTAACCGGGTTCGCGCGTCGCCAGAAATTTCTGATTGTCCGCAATGTTGCGCGCGCGGCCTCCTGGAGCATTGTCAGGTCCGGTAAAGATCGAAGATGCGGGGTCGGTCCACGAGGGTGCTATGACGCCACAAGCGATGACCGGAGGGCGCGACTCACCGCTCAAAAGCAGAGGCAACTCGCCTAGAAAAAGAACGTCTGTCATGACGAGATCGATGTTCTTGGCTGCAATGATCTGCTGAAGGCCACGGTACTGATCGACGATGCAATCGGCAAAGACATATTTTGTGTAGATCTTGGCCTGGTCGATGGGATCGGACGCAGTCCGCAACTCTGGAATCAGTTCGCCGAAGCGGCGATAGTCGTAGTTGGCATTGCCAAGCAGAGGCAGAAATTGCAGGCCGGCGGCTTCGACCTGTGAGGAAAAGTTATCGGAAGTCTGAAAGAAGACCTGATGCCCATCCCTGACCAACCGTTGAGCCACTGGCAACATCGGTTTTACATGCCCTGCCAAAGGGGTAGCCGCTACGAGAATCCTGCTCATACAACTCCTAAAGAGTAGCCACTTTTCGGCGGCTCTCTGTGTACCTGCTCTTATAACAACGGGACAGCCCCTTTCTTTATTCCCAAACAATGTGTCTGCAACGCAGATTACTTACTTACATATTGAGCCGATTGATAGGTTGATCTGAATGGCTAAGAGCGAAAGCAGAATCACGGTGATATGCTCGCGTGGCTGCAGATCATTGATTCGTCAGTAGGGAATAGACAAGAGAGCCGCTCCTTATTGGAGGGCTCTTGTTTTATCTGTCTGAGTTGCGGTGACCTCTTGCGTGTAGCGAGTAGATGTCATTGGAAAGGGCCGCTCAAAGAGCGGCCCACGCGAAAAATTCTGGCTGTGGGTAATGTGCCTATCCGATCTTGTTGCTGTGGACAGGCATGGTGTGTGAGTTCAGATTCGTTTTTGACGGTCATGGCTTCGGAGTCAACGGCCTTTTTGCCGGTGACGCCTTCAAGAGCTGCGAGTACCCCACGGTAGTCGCCGACGGCGGCTGCATCTCCGCCACCCCCGCCGTAGTCCCCAGATGGCCTTATCTCGGTAGAACCTGGATTGAGAGGATCCTCAAAAAATACGGCGGGAGGAACGTCTAGCGACCGAGGAAGCCGCAGCTTGAACCCTCAACAACTAAAAGCGAAGGAGTAGAGAAGTATCTTCAAGACCTCGGCATAATTTGGCCACGGTGGCCAAATTATGCCGAAACTGACATCTATTCCCACGCACGGTGGTCAGATGCGCATGGGCATGAGGATGTAACGGTATTTGACGTCGTCGGCTCCATCTTCAGGGCGCATCTGGCCGGCGGACTGGGCGTCCTTGAACTCCAGGCGGACCTCGCCGGTTTCGCCGGTGGCGCGCAGGTAGTCGATGAGGTACGAGCTGTTGAAGCCTACAACGATAGCGTCGTAGCTGTAGGGGGTTTCGATGATGTCTTCCGATTCGCCGGCGTCAGTGGACTGCGCGGAGATCTTGAGCTCGTTCTGTTCGAGGCGTAGCTTGATGGCGCCGGAGCGCTCGTCGGCGAACTGAGCGACGCGCTGGATGCTCTTCATCAGGTCTTCAGAACGGACGATGACGAACTTGGTGTTGTCGCGCGGCAGGACGGCTTCGTAGTTAGGGAACTGGCCGGTGAGCTTGCGGCTGGTGAGGACGCGACCTCCAATGCGGAAGAAGAGAGTCTGATCGTCGTCGGCAAACTCGATGATCTCTGCGTCAGAGCCGCCGAGGAGGCTGGAGATCTCTGCGAGTGCCTTGCGGGGGATGAGGGTCTTCTTTTCGCCGGAGATGCCATCAAGGTTCTCGCCGAGCTTTTCGATGTGGGCGAGGCGGTGCCCGTCGGTGGCGACCATGGCCATGGACTCCGCCTTGAGGACGAGCAGGGCACCGTTGAGGGTGTAACGCGACTCCTCGTTGGAGATGGCGAAGATGGTCTTGGAGATCATGTTGCGCAGGGCGGGCGCTGCGATCTTGAAGCTGCCGACGGTGGGGAACTCCGGCACCTGGGGGAAGTTGGCGCGGGCCATGCCGACCATCTTGGTGTTGGAGCGGCCGGCGCGGATCTGCACCCAGTGGTTGTCCATGAGCTTGAGCGAGATGTCGCCTTCGGGCAGGAGCTTGATGTAGTCGTAGAGCTTGCGCGCAGGGATGGTGCAGGCGCCGGCCTTTTTGACCTTCGCGGTGCAGGAGGTGCGCAGCGAGAGATCGAGGTCGGTGGCCGTAATGGTGAGCTTGCCATCGTCGGTTGCCTCGAAGAGGAAGTTCGAGAGGATGGGGATGGTGGTCTTGCGTTCGACGACACCCTGTGCGGCGGTGAGCTCGCGGAGGAGTTCGGCGCGTGAGACGGTGATCTCCAGATTGCCAACCGGCGCTGCCGTTGTGCTCATGTCGGATTCCTCGATAGCGGTGGTCACGGTGGTGTCTCCTGGAGGTTAGTCGGTCGTTTTCGGGGGCGGGGATACTAGCGAAACTTTACACCTTACCTCGACGCCTGCACCAATTTTAGTGAGGGATGGGGTCCGGGGCACGGGGAAAGTTTGTGTAAAACGATGGTGCTGCTGTGAACCGCGGGGAGGTGGACTTTGCAGGGCGCGGGTGCCCTTACTGCTCCTAAGAAAGTACAGAAACGAAGTACAAGTCTTCGTAGTCGTAGTCGTTGCGGCCGGAAAAGTGGATATCAGGAGAAAGCGTTTTGAAATGAAAGAGATGAAAGGTGGTCCTGATTTCCATAACGAGGACGCTGTGGATGAAGGATGCGTAAAGGTGGGTGGGTATCCGGAGATCGGTATGCAGATATGCTGCTTTTTCACAGCAGGGAATCAGAAGACTGGAGAGAAGTACGGGCGATCGGTTG
>CAJCIM010000145.1 GCA_903970395.1 Acidobacteriaceae bacterium | reverse complement strand
GCAGAGTGGTAGAACCTGACATTTCCGTTCGCTTGCGTCGGTTCGAGTCCGGCCCGCGCCACATCAAGCTTTGTGCTTCACGGTCGCCGTGAAGCTAATGCATCTAAGTTAATACAGAGAGATCATGCCTCGCGAGGATTGCCTCAGACTGAAAGAATAGTTTCAGTACAGAGAATGAAACATAGGAACGGTTGGCGCATTCGTGTGCGGCCCGGGCGCGCTAACCAATAGCGTAGCCAAGTTTCAGGCTCGAAGCCTCAACCATCAGCTTTTACGATTGGTGCCGCAGATTTATATTACTTCTTCAGCAGATGGAGGAGAGCGAGGCTTTCACCACTTGCCGCGATAGCTTCCTCATTAGAACGAGGAGCCCAACCGAGTACGTGCTTCGCCTTCTTGTTCGAGACGTTCTTCTTGTTAGCCAATTCGGGTACGACCGCCTTCATTTGTGGCGCGAATAAAGCGAGTACACGCACTAACCAATCGTGAAGATCGTTCTTGGGGATGCGGCCTGCGGCTGTACCCATGTGCTTCCTCAGAATTCTTGCCACATCAAGTAAGTAGAGGGACTCTCCGGCAACCGCTATGAAGCGTTCTCCCTTCGCGGCTGCATTGATCATGGCGCGGAGGTGTAGATCGGCTACATCGCGGACATCGACAACACCGAAACTGATGCGAGGGCAGATGGGCACAGTTCCATCGATGAGGCGCTGCACGATGAAGATCGAGGCAGAATAATCAGGACCGAAGGTGGGTCCGAATATTCCAACCGGGTTTACCGCTGAGAGTTCCAGACTGCCGCCTTCTCGATTGATAAAGTTCCAGGCTGCGCGCTCCGCGAGGGTTTTGGATTTGGCATAGGCGCTAACGCCGGGGGCGTCGGGATTCGTCCACGTAGTTTCTTCGAAAGGAGCGATCTGCGGCTTGTGGCCGTATCCGATGGCGGCGAAGGAGGATGTCTGGACGACCCGTTCGACACCGGCGTCGCGCGCAGCGCGTAGGACGTGGAGGGTTCCTTCGCGGGCGGGGATTATCAGATCATCTTCGTGTTGCGAAGCGGATGCGGGGAAGGGCGAAGCCACGCGGAAAAGATAACGACATCCTCTGACGGCTTCAGTCCAGCCCGAGTCGCGAGTGAGGTCGGCTTCTGCGAAACTGAGACTAGAGCCGGTTGGATGCATCGCTGAAGTGCGACTGCCCTTGCCGCCAATAGGTGATTCGTACGCTTGAAGATCCTTTACGGCGCGATCCGAGGGAAGGAGATGGGCGAGTAAACCCATAAACCCAGAAGAAACCCACTTTGTGCCTCATACAGAGGTGTACGGAGCTATGTCGGAGCCGGATAAAGCTGAAGGGCCTGGCCGTGACCTCGTCAGCGATGATGTTTTCTATCCGGCCGCTAAAGTCTTCGCGGGTGATGAGCATTGAGGTGTGGATGATCAAGCAAAGTTGAGCGGTGCTTGGCGCGAGTTGGACGAATCAGCTAAACTGAGAAGCAGTTGCATAAGCTTTACTATTGGAGCGGATATTATGAAACAGTCAACCTGGGCTAAGCCTGACTTTGAAGAAGTTTCCCTTAACTGCGAGATCAACTCCTACACTCCCGTAGAAATCTAAGCCGGTTCTCGTGAGGATTAAGATTCTGGGGGCCGCCGCAGGTGGCGGCCTTCCGCAATGGAACTGTACCTGCACGAACTGCACCGATCTGCGCCACCAGCGCCCAAACATTCGATCCAGGGCCCAGTCTCAACTGGCGGTCACAGTGGATGATAATGCTTGGTTTTTGATCAATGCCTCCCCCGATCTTCGTCAGCAGTTGAATGACAACCCAGAAGTCCATCCAGATCCGGTAAAAGGCATACGAAATACTCCGGTAGCCGGGGTGATCCTCACGAGTGCCGATCTCGATCATGTCCTGGGTCTTCTCCTGATGCGCGAGTTCACTCCTGTTCGCATCTACGCGACGAGCACAGTAATCAAGGTCTTACGGAATAACAGCTTCTTTCAGATGCTGGACCGTCTGCCCGGCCAAAGCCGTTGGACTGAGATTGAACCTGGGGTGGGCTTTGATGTGGGGTATGGTTTGACCTGCATCCCGATCGCGCTGCACGGCAGTCTTCCTACTTATGTTGGCAACGAAGAACGGTCCCAATTGGATCCGGCAGCTGCAACGATCGGTTTGATCCTGGAAGGTCCCACGGGTGAGCGCGCTGCTTACTTGCCTGCGCTTCCGTCCATCTCTCCCCAATTGAAGGAACTGCTCAAAACCTGCTCAACCATTATGGTGGATGGGACGTTTTGGAGCGATGACGAGCTGCAACGAATCCAACCAGGAACGCCAATGGCGCGGGCAATGGGTCACCTCCCCATCAGCGATCGCGATGGCTCACTCGCAACTCTCCGGGATCTCGACGGTATTCGAAAGATCTATACACACATCAACAACACAAACCCGATCCTGCAGGAGCAGAGTGCAGAGCGTCGTGCTGTGCAGGACGAAGGCTGGGAAGTGGCATGGGACGGACTAGAGATAACGATGTAGTGCAAGCTGAAGCTACCTTGCTGAGTAAGGTCGAGTTGCGCCAGCGACTACAGCAGGTTGGTGAGGCGATGTACCATCACAAACATCCATTTCATCTCCGCATGCACGCAGGCACACTGACGCGCGCACAGATGCAGGCGTGGGTGTTGAATCGCTACTATTATCAGAGTTCGATTCCGATCAAGGATGCCATTATCCTTTCAAAGTCTGATGATGCCGGCTTTCGGCGGGCCTGGCGTAAGCGCATTGTCGATCATGACGGGGATAGCGGCGTCGGAGGCATCGAGAAGTGGCTGCAACTTGCCGAGGCTGCCGGGCTCGAGCGCGGTTACGTGGCTCGCGGTCAAGCGATCCTTCCGGGTGTGCGCTATGCCGTGGATGCGTATATCGATCTGGTACGCGAGGGTAGCCTCTTGGAGGCTGTTTCCTCGTCGCTCACCGAGCTCTTTGCAGGACAGCTGATTGCGTTGCGTATGGATGCGCTTGCCAAGCACTACCCGTGGCTTCAGAACGGACTTGCCTACTTCCACGGGCGATTGACTCAGGCACCGGAGGACGCTGCGTTTGCCTTTGATTACGCAGCCGAGCACGCCGACACGCCACAGCTGCAAGCGCTGGTCGTTCGTTCGTTGGAGCGGAAGTGCGCGCTGCTCTGGGCGCAGTTGGACGCTCTCCAATACTGCTATGTGGAGCCCGGAGCGTTGCCTCCGCAGCCTGCAATATTCCGTCCTGAGGCGTTATGAGAGAAGAGATGCTTGACGTGAGAGTCCCGCGCCTTGCCGTTGGCTGCCGTGTTCGCGCGCTGCCGGCTGATGAGGTAATGCTTCTTGTCCCAGAAGGCGCACTGCGGCTCAAAGGGGCGGCAAGTGAGATTCTCAGTCTGATTGATGGGAATCGCTCAGTGGATGCCATTGCGGACATTTTGCGTGAAAGACACGCCTCCGAGGATGCTGACCGGATCTCGGCCGAGGTGAAGCAGTTCCTTGAAAAGCTGCATGCGCGCAGCGTTCTCCTCTACAAGGACTAGGTTCCATGAAATTGGATGAAAGACAGCAAAACAAGGAGAGCACGACCGAGCTGATTCCGGGGCCTCTCTCGTTAGTGGCGGAGGTGACCCATCGCTGCCCCTTGCACTGCGTTTACTGCTCCAACCCGCTCCAGATGAAGTCTGCTGATAGTGAGTTATCGACAGAGGAGTGGAGCCGCGTCTTTCATGAGGCCTCGGCATTAGGGGTGATTCATCTTCACCTCACCGGCGGTGAGCCGCTGCTTCGGCCTGATCTTGCAAAGCTGGTAGCAGCGGGCAGGGAAGCGAACCTGTACGTGAACATGATTACCTCAGGCCTTGGGCTTACTGCGGCACGTATGCAGGAACTCAAAGATGCCGGTCTCGAACACATCCAGTTGAGCCTCCAGGACGCGGAGGAAGAGAGGGCGAATGAGTTTGCGGGTGCGCGTGCCCATGCCCACAAGTTAAAACTCGCCGCTCTTATCCGCCAGCAGGATATTGCTTTCACTGTCAATGTAGTTGTGCATCGCGAAAATCTGGATCGCCTTGAAGCCATCCTCGCCCTTGCTGAGTCGCTCGAACCGCAGAGGATCGAGGTGGCTCACGTCCAGTACTACGGATGGGCCCTGAAGAACCGCGGCAAGCTTATGCCGACGCCGGCTCAGGTAGAACGATCGCTGACGTTGATCTCGCAGGCGCAAGCCAGGCTTAGCGGTCGTATTCAACTGCAGGCAGTGTTTCCGGACTATTACGCGCGCTATCCCAAGACCTGTGTGGGTGGATGGGGCCGGTTGATGATGCTCATTGATCCAGCTGGGCAGGCGCTTCCGTGTCACGCAGCAACCATTCTTCCCGGTTTGGAGTTTGATTCAGTCCGCTCTCATAGCGTTGAGTGGCTCTGGAGACATTCGACCGCCTTCAATCGCTATCGTGGACATGGCTGGATGAAAGAGCCATGCAGTGATTGCGAACGGAAAGAGATTGACCTGGGAGGATGCAGGTGCCAGGCGTTCCAGCTGACGGGCGATGCGGCGAACGCTGATCCCGCCTGCAGCCTGAGCGATCAACATGGCAGACTGGTAGAGATTGCACAAGCCACCCCGAGCCATGAAGCACAGTGGGTTTATAGAATCCTAACTAACCATTCGTAATGACACGGCGGGAATAAGTACCTTGATAGCCATGTTGTAGCGCCATATTTGCCGGTGATCGCGAGGGCAACATTTTCAACAATTCCGTGACAAGTATCTCTGGGGCTTCGTGATAATTTAAACGATAGAACTTTCAGGGTAAGAAAGTACCGAATAGCAGCTACGCCTTAGATTCGGGTTATTGTCAGTAATAGACGGATGCGCGTAGATGCTTCTGTACCTTCCGTAGAAGTTAGTTTCCCTTCCCAGCCGAGTTATCAACGTGCACCTCCCTGAGGGGAGCCAGGGTTTTGTCCTTGAGAGTCTTGCTGTGTTTATCGCAGCTTGCATTTCGGATTCGGTTCTCGTTCTTGACTGGATTGAGCCAGTCCGTGACTTGTGAGTTCGACGCCTAGGTGAGTGCTAGTGGAGGAACCCTGGTGCAGATATTGCAAGGATTTCTAAATCTCTAACTGAACCAACACTTCATGATGTCAAAATTTACATGCCATCTGCAAAACCGTCGCTTACTCTTCAGGGCAGTGCTGTCTGCTCTTATGCTTTTGATGGCGCGGCCGACTTTGGCTCAGGTCAATACAGGCGAAGTGCGTTTGAAGGTGATAGATCCAGCTGGCCTTGGGCTACAGGCCACGGTTACGCTTTCAAGCGAAGCCAGCAACTATCACAACAGGCTCGTTACCGATCAAAATGGTAAGACCACTATCGAGACGTTGTCGTACGGTCTCTACCGCCTGGCTATTGAGAAACAAGGTTTTTCTACAGTCTCAGAGACGCTGGAGGTACGATCAGCCATTCCTATCGAGCATAGTGTCCGGCTCGAACTGGCGCCGGTCAGTACCCAGGTTGATGTGCGCGATACCGATACCCTGATCGATCCCAACCTGCCGTCTTCCATCATGCAGATCGGCACCCAGCAGATTCATGACCGCCCGGGCTCGCTTCCCGGCCGCTCGGTGCAGGATCTCGTGAACTCGCAGCCTGGCTGGCTCTACGAGGGAGACGCCGTTCTGCATCCTCGTGGCTCGGAATATCAGACGCAGATCGTTGTTGACGGAGTTCCGCTCACTGACAATCGCTCTCCAGGTTTCGGGCCAGAGATTGAAGCCGACGATCTCGACTCCATAAATATCTACACTGCTGGTTTTCCCGCCGAGTATGGAAGAAAGCTGGGCGGAGTTGTCGAACTCAATACCAGCCGGCAAGCGCAGTCGGGTATGCATGGCCAGCTTGTTCTGTCTGGCGGAAGCTATGACACGACGCACGCCTTTGGACAGCTTCAAGACACCTGGGGCAAAAATACGCTCCTGGCAACCGCATCTGGCAGCGGAACTAGTCATTATCTAAATCCAGTTGTACCAGAGAACTTTACGAACAACGGAACTACGGGAGACTTCTCTTTAAAATACGAGAGAGACTTCACGCCAAACGATCGAGTTACCACGAGTGTCCGGCATGAGTTTTCCAGGTTCGAGATCCCGAATGAATTCGTGCAGCAGCAAGCCGGACAGATCCAGAACGGCGACAACTTTGAGACGATAGGCACGGTGGGCTACCAGCACATCTTCTCGCCCAACCTCATCGCCAATCTCTCCGGCATGGTGAGAGACAACGCCAACGACCTCTACTCCAATCCATCTTCGACTCCCATCATCGCCACGCAACACAATAGCTTCCGCGACGGCTACTTCAAGGGCACCGTCTCTTTGCATCACGGCATTCAAGAGTTGAAGGCAGGCATAGAATCGGACGCGACCTTTGTCCACGAAAACTTCAACTTCACCATCACCGATCCCACGCAGTTTGACGACGGCACGCCGACCACTCTCCCGACGTTTAATGAGAGCCGGCCGGATCTCGAACAGTCTGCCTTTGCAGAGGATCTGATACGCCTGGGGGCGTGGACCGTCAACGCCGGTCTTCGCTGGGACCACTATCAACTTCTTTTGAACCAGAACGCCTTCAGTCCGCGCATCTCCATCGGCCGTTCGCTTCCCAAGATGCACGCGGTGATGCACGCTTCCTACGACCGCATCTTTCAGACACCCTCCAACGAAAACATCCTGATCTCGAGTTCGGACTATATTCAGTCCGTAGACCCGCAGGTGTTGAAACTGCCCGTCAAACCCTCCATCGGAAACTACTATGAAGGCGGTATCGCCAAGTCGTTTGCGGAGAGGATGCGCATCGACGTCAACGTCTACCGCCGCGACGTCCGCAACTATGCAGATGATGACCAACTCCTGAACACCGGCGTGAGTTATCCCATCGCCTTCAATAAGGCGGTCATCTACGGAGCGGAGGGCAAGCTCGAGCTGTTTCATCTAGGCAAGCTCACCGGTTACGTTAGCTACTCCTATATGGTCGGAAACGTCTGGCTTCCGGTGACAGGCGGCCTCTTTTTAGGCGACGACGCGACGAATGCCTTGACCCAGCTCCGCGGCCACTTTCCCGACTCGCAGGATCAACGCAACACCTTGCGGACCCGCTTCAAGTATCAACTGTATCCGCGTCTCTGGCTGGCTACCGGCCTTGTTTCAGGCTCCGGACTGCCTTTCGAGTTTGATGGAGAGCCGGCAGACGCACTTGCTCAGTACGGCCCGACCGTTGTCAACAGACTCAACTTCGACCGCGGACGGGTCGATCCGTCGCTCTCCGTTCAAGCCTCTCTTGGAGTGGACGTCTACAAGGGCGAAAGGTTCTATACACGCTTTCAGGTCGATGGAGACAACCTCAATAACCGGCTCAACGTAATCGACTTTGGAGGCCTCTTCTCCGGCAACGCCATCGGCCCCGCACGAAGCTTCGCTCTCCGTCTCAACACTAGCTTTTAGGTTTAGTGTGACCAAGTTTCAGGCTTGAGCCTCAGCTATAAGCTCTTGCTTTCGCTTGGTGCCGCAGACTGACACTACTTCCTCAGCAGACGGAGTAGAGCAAAGCTATCACTGCTTGCCGTGATAGCTTCCTCCGCAGAACGGGGAACCCAACGAGTATGTGTCTCGTCCTCCTGTTCGAGACGTTCTTCTTGTTCCCCAACTCGGGGACCACCGCCATCATTTGTGGCACGAATCAGGCAAGTAGCTCCTCCCGCTGGTGATGGTTAGATAGGGCCACCACCAGATTGAGCCGTCCAGGCCAAATCTTCAAATAACTAAATGAAGTAAACCTTGCACGCCAAGTTTTCAACAGGTGGAATATTAATCCCCCCTGGTTGTTATGCAAACTGGAAAAGTCCACGGTTGGTGCATCGTCACCTGTTGAGTTGGAAGACCTAACTTTTCATAACTAGTCTTGGAGATTCAGTTTTTTATGCGAGCTTTTCGCGAACTTATGCCTTTTTGTGCGTCATGGGGAAAATCGGTTCCCAAAACAAGCCGAATATGGAAGACGCTACTTGTGGCGATCGTTGTTTTAATCTGGGGTACGCGAGGAGTTGCTGCGCAAACCGTTTTTTTTAGCGGCTCTCAGAGCGTCATCCCGACGAGCACGTTGAAGAGCCCTCTCGGGGTTGCGGTGGATCAGAACGGAAACATCTACATTGCAGATGCCCTAAACAACCGGATATTGAAAGAGACTCCCTCCGGCGGGACATTTACTGAAACCACGGTTGCGACGGAGCAGTCGCCGGTTGCGGGCGTTGCAGTTGATCGAAGCGGAAACGTGTACTTCCTCGGGTTAACGGTTGGCACTGCCTTCAAGGCGACTCCGGCAGCTTCGGGATATACCGTGAGTACAATCCCAACCAGCGGATTGAACAACCCCTCGGGGATCGCCGTCGATGCCGTCGGCAATGTGTATATCGCGGATGGCACCGTAGGCGGCCGGCTGCTGAAAGAAACTCCTTCGAACGGCACCTACACAGAGAGCTCCATTGGCTCGGGACTGGAGCAACCAACCAACATTGCTGTAGACGGAAATGGAAATGTCTACACACTGGAAAAAAAACAGCCTGCGGCTGACCTTGTGATCGAGACGCTTTCGAATGGAAGCTATGTCCAGAACAGAATTGCCCCGACGAATTTGTCCATTAATCCGGGTGGAATCACCGTGGATGCGCAGGGGAACATCTTTGTTACGGATCTTAGCCTCAACGAGGCTTTGAAGGTGACCATCTCAGGCAGCTCCTTTAATACATCGGTTATTCCAACCGCTCCACTGAATGGCGCTCTGTACCTTGCCGTAGATAACACTGGGGCTTTGTTCGTCGCGGAGAGTGGCACAAACGAAGTCGTCAAGGACTCACGAGCTGCGCTCAATTTCGGTGCTACAAACATCGCTAGCAACAGCGCGGCTATGTCGTTGCTGTTTACCTTCCAGACCTCCGGCACAATCAGCGCGCCTACTGTCTTGACACAGGGGATGAAGGGCTTTGACTTTGCCGATGCCGGAACAGGCACATGCAGTACAAATGGTGCCAATCACACTTACAACGCCGGCGACGTGTGTTCCGTGGATGTGGTCTTCGATCCGACGGTGTATGGTGCCCGCTATGGAGCTGTTGAGCTACTGTCGGCAAACGGAGGAAACGTACTCGCGACCGGGTATGTGCAGGGTGTCGGCGTCGGTCCACAGGTTGGTTTTCCTCCCGTTGGTGCGACCACATTGCCTCTTACCGGATTGACTGCCCCTTCAAACGGCAGTTTGACCGCCATGGTCTCTGACAGTTTTGGCAATCTCTACATCGCTCAGAGCGCATCTGGCGCAAACCAGATTGTCAAAGAGACCCTCGGGGGGAGCGGCTATGTGCCAACGACGGTTGCATCGAATCTGACGCAGCCTGCTGGAGTGGCTGTGGACGGCGCTGGCAATGTGTACTACATCGATGGAAGCTCATCGCAACCGTTCGTAGCGACTCCTGCGCCAGGGGGCGGATTTACGGTAAGCCAATTGGCGCTGCCGCAAGGCGGAACTAAGTTCGCTGCGATCGCCGTGGATGGTGCTGGAGACATCTACCTTGCCGATGAAGCCAACGGCATCCTGAAAGAAACACCGGCGATAGGCGGTGGCTTTACGCAAAGCGTGGTAAATAGCACGTTCTGGGCGAATCAGATCGCCGTCGACGCAGCAGGGAATCTTTACTTTCCGGAGACCTTTGGCACTTCGGGCGGTGGAATCCTTACTCAGAACCCTCAGAAGGCAACGTTCGCCAATGGAACCTACTCGCTGAGCGTGATCGATGGGCGAGTCCAGGCGATTGGAGTCGCGGTCGACGGAAATGGGAATGTGTATACCTTCGACCAAGCGTCAGCAACTTTGGCGAAGGAGACGTTCGAGGATGGGATCTACGTGGAAAGCAACTTCCAGTTCCCCGCAACGACCGCTGGGGTGTCGGTAGATGGAAAAGGAAACCTCTACGGTCTGACATCGCAGGCAACCGTTGTGCAGCTGGATTTCGTCGATGCTCCTATTCTGAGCTTCGCAGCGACGCCACTTGGACAGCAAAGCGCAGACAGCCCCAAGCTGGCTCAGTTGCTCAACCTGGGCAATGCGCCATTAACCTTTCCCGTGCTGAGCGTGACCAATCCGAGCTTGCCGTCGGATTTCCTCTTTGTCCAAGACGCGTTCGGTGGATGCCCGATCGTCAACTCCGGCGCCTCGGCGGCGGGCAGTTTGCAGGCAAACTCGACCTGCAACCTGGAGGTGATCTTTGCGCCGGTAGCGAATGGAACGGCCAGCGGATCGATGGTGATTACCGATAACAATTTAAACGCTGCGGCACCTGGCTTTATGACGCAGAGCGTCACCTTGAACGGAGGAGGTACGAAAAGCGCGCCGGTGATCACGTGGCCGGCTCTTGCGCCAATTACCGCTGGAACGGCACTGAGCGCAACGCAGCTGAACGCGACCGCATCTACGCCCGGAACGTTCCAATACACGCCCTCAGCGGGCACTGTTCCCGCAGTTGGCACAGTAACGCTGACAGCCGTCTTCACTCCCACCGACACTGCAGACTTCACCACAGTGACGGCGACCAATACGCTGGTTGTGACCCAAGCAAACCGGACCACGCCGAAGATCACATGGCCAGTTCTTGCGCCAATTACCGCTGGAACGGCACTGAGCGCAACGCAGTTGGATGCGACCGCGTCGACACCCGGCACCTTCCAGTACACGCCAGCCGCAGGCACGATTCCAAACGCGGGCACGGTGACGCTTTCGGTCACCTTCACACCCACCGACACTGCGGACTTCACCACAGCGACGGCGACCAACACGTTGCTTGTGAACAAGGCCACACCGGTAATTACGTGGCCGGCACTTGCACCGATTACAGCTGGAACGGCATTGAGCGCAGCGCAGTTGGATGCGACTGCGTCGACACCCGGCACCTTCCAGTACACGCCAGCGGCAGGCACGATTCCAAACGCGGGCACGGTGACGCTTTCGGTCACCTTCACACCCACCGACACCAAGGACTTCACCACGGCGACGGCGACAAATTCGCTGGTAGTAAACAAGGGAACAACGAACCAGACGAAGCCCACCATTAGGGTGATTGGGCCGTCGCAGAGCAACTCGAGCAACGTAATGATCGGGGCAGTCGTGCAGGCTACGTCAGGGAGCCCGACCGGCACGGTCACATTCTTTGACGGAACGACGCA
Organism: Acidobacteriaceae bacterium; assembly: GCA_903970395.1. Classification (GTDB taxonomy): domain Bacteria; phylum Acidobacteriota; class Terriglobia; order Terriglobales; family Acidobacteriaceae; genus Granulicella. Next base: position 18,869 of record CAJCIM010000145.1, on the reverse strand, counting down.
GTTGGGGACTGGAACGCTGAACTTTGGTACGGCGGGGTTCACCACTCCGGCATTGTCAAATGGTAAGCATTCGATCACAGCGGCTTATGCGGGCGACAGTAACTTTGTCGCAGTAACGAGCGCGCCATTCGTGATCGTGGTCAACAGCTTCACGATCGGAACTCCGAGCACTGGAGGGATTTCGACTGGCAGCGGCTCGACTGGCAGCGGCTCGACCGGTATTGGCTCGTCACCGATTGTCGCTTCTCCAGGAGGAGTAGCGAGCATTCCACTGCCGATCACTCCGACCAGTGGTTCGACCTTTGGCGCGCCCATCACGTTCAGCGTGACCGGGCTTCCGCCGGGCGCGACTGCAGTATTCTCTCCGGCGTCGATTCCGGCCGGCGCGGGGGCGACGAATGTAGCGCTGTCGGTTCAATTGGCCAAGAGCAGCGCCACGTCGAACGCTGCCTTGCTGATGTTTGGGAGAGGCGGAACGCTGGCTCTCGGATTCCTTCTGTTCCCGTTTCTGGACAAGAAGAGACGCGCTTCCTTCAACAAAATGATCGTCGGGATCGCCGCCTTGCTGTTGGTGGGGGGCCTGACGGGATGTATGGGTACCAGCATGAACACCGCCAACGGCGTTCAGGGCGCTGTGCCACAGAACTACACGCTGACGGTCACAGCGACGTCGGGTACGCAATCGCAGTCAACCGCTCTGAGGCTGATGGTGCAGTAGCAAAAATCGGCATAGGGGGTGGGTGATTGCTCCTTATGCCGATTGCGTTGTCGGATACTGTTATTCGGCGTAGATATCACCCCTCAGTGTCAGAACGTTGCTCCACGAGGATTTGTCTTATCATCCTCGACGCCCTGCGTAGAAGACTTCCCGACGTTTAGCGGGGCAGGAATACTTGTTCAGCTAGTCGTGGTGATAGTTGTTGTTATGTGTCCACCTACAGAAGTTAGCAACGGCCACGAGAGGGATCTCGTGGCCGCTGTGTTTAAGCATGCGGTTGCAGGGCTGCGAAATAGTTGGCTTCGAATGAAGGCAGGATCTCCTTGATTTCGAAGTAATGATCCCAGAAGAGTGACTCGCGCAGGTGGTCACAGATCCATTGCCATGCGGAGAGGTCCCTCGTCTCCCAAAGCATCAGGTCGCTGGTGTGCGCCGAGAAGGCCTCGACATCGAAGTAACGCATCCGCACTTCCGGGCGCATGGCGAGTATGGGCATGATCTCGTCGCGGAGAAAGGTAAGGCGCTTCTCGGCAGCCATGTCGAGCCAGTGGCGTGTGCTCTTGACGAGCATGAAGATGAAGAACGTGTCGGGATCGTTCTTGTGTTCGGGAAGTACCTTTGCAGTTGTTTCGATGGTTTTCATGATGTTTCCCCTCTGCTTTGATAATGTGAGTAAATGCTCAGAAAAGAAACTCGCGTTTTGCGCCGGGGCCGAAAGCCGCAAAAGGCCTCGTTAAAGCTGCGTCGCAGCCCGCATCAGGCGAGGGCAGCAGAGACGGTCGCGGTTATTCTTGAGGCGGCTACTCAGATACTTGAGTCGCGTGGCATGTCTGGCTTCAATACCAATGCAGTGGCCGAGCGAGCAGGCGTCAGCATCGGCTCGCTGTACCAGTATTTCCCGGGTAAGGAGGCTATCCTCGCGGCGCTGCATAAGAGCTATAAGGAGCGACTAATTGAGGCTGTTGAGGTCGCGTTAGCCAGGACCGAGGGCGAAGAGTTGCTTGTCCGGTTGCGTGCGTTGGTGTCCGCGCAAATCGATGCACATTCGCAGTCGCCAAGCCTACATAGGATTCTGGAGGCGGAGGAGGAGCGGACGTTGGGCGAGGGCGATTTAGGTTTCAACATACGGCTGCACAAGTGCGTGGCGCAGTTGTTGCGCGAAGGGAATGTGCAGATTCCGAAGATATCTTTGAATGCTGCAGCGGCTGACCTCTGCGTGATCTCAGGCGCATTGACGGACGCGGCTCTTGCGAACTCGAAGGGTAGGATTACTGCGAATTACAAACGGAGAATTCTGCGTGCCGTGGAAGGCTACCTCCTTGCCGAGACCATGAGCAGCGCATATGTGCAACAACTTCGGTATGACCCCGGACGTGACGTTGGACCTTGGAGATGAGACCCGCCGTCGCTTTCTGACCGTATCGACCGCTAAGCGAAGTGCGTACTCCTACGTATCGAGCCGATGGCGGTGGAGTGCAATAATGCGGCCATGACCTCTGGTGAAAAGCCTTCCTTGCTGGACGCGACGCGTCGCCGCTTTCTTGCTGTCTCTACCGCTGCCGGGCTTGGCAGCACGCTGCTGCCAGGTGCGTTGCTGGCCCTGGCCACGCAGTCGGCAACCGCCGAGGCACAGCAGCGAGGAGCTGCTGAAGATACGACCGGTTTTCCGCCGATTACTGTTGAGATGATCGAGCAGGCCGCGATCATTGCTGGGCTGAAGTTCACGGAAGAGCAGCGCAAGACGATGATCTCCGGGTTGATGTCGATGCGCGAGGGAGTGGTGGAGGTGCGGAAGCTGCAGCTGGCGAACGCCGTTGCGCCGAGCCTTGTGTTTGACCCGGTGCCTCCGGGGGCGAAGCTGGATACCGAGCGGAAGCCCGCGAAGCTGGGGCCTGCCCCGAGTGTGGCGGAGATATCGGTCTCCAATGAGGAGCAGCTTGCGTTTGCCACAGTGCGGCAGCTTGCGGAGCTGCTGCGTACGCGTAAGGTGACTTCGACCGAGCTGGCGAAGATGTATCTCGGCCGGTTGAAGCGCTACGATCCCAAGCTGCTGTTTGTGATTACGCTGACCGAGGAGCGCGCCCTGAAGCAGGCCGCGGATGCGGACAAGGAGATTGCCGCTGGCAAACATCGCGGGCCGTTGCATGGGATTCCGTGGGGCGGCAAGGATTTGCTTGCGGTGAAGGGGTATCGCACGACGTGGGGCGCGGGTGGGTTTGAGAAGCAGGCGTTTGATTACGACGCCGAGGTGGTCAAGCGGCTCGATGCAGCGGGCGCGGTGCTGATTGCGAAGCTTAGCATGGGAGCGTTGGCGCAGGGCGATCTGTGGTTCGGTGGGCGGACGCGGAACCCGTGGAATATGGAGCAGGGAAGTTCGGGCAGCTCGGCGGGTTCGGCTTCGGCGACATCGGCGGGATGTGTGGGCTTTGCGATTGGGACGGAGACGCAGGGGTCGATCTCGTCGCCGAGCACGCGCTGCGGCGTGACGGGGCTGCGGCCATCGTTCGGGCTGGTGCCACGCACGGGGGCGATGGCGCTGTCGTGGTCGATGGACAAGATCGGGCCGATCACGCGCTCGGTGGAGGACTGCGCGATCGTGCTGAATGCGATCTACGGGCAGGATGGGCACGACCTCAGCGTACAGGCGGCGGCGTTCAATCCTGACTTCACGATGGACATCCATAAGCTGCGCGTGGGTTACATCAAAAGCTCGTTCGACGAGCCGACGATGCCGAGCGGCGATGCGGGCAGCGAGGAGCGCGCGGCGCAGCGGAAGCTGCAGTATGAGCGGCAGCTCTACGACTATCAGTACGCGAAGAATGCGCTGACGGTGCTGCGTGAGATGGGCATCAACCTTGTGCCGATGGAGCTGCCGAAGTTTCCGTTCGGTTCGATTGGCGCCGTTTTGGGAGCGGAGGCGGCTGCGGCGTTCGATGAGCTGACGGTGAGCGGGCGCGATGCGTTGCTGACGGGACAGTCGCCGAATGACTGGCCGAACCAGTTCCGCACGTCGCATATGTACTCGGCTGTGGACTACATCAATGCTTCGCGGGCAAGAACGCTTGCGCTGGCGCAGATGACGGAGACGTTCGCTCCGTTTGATGTGGTGGTGACGACGGGACAGGGCCAGCAGGTGGCGGCGACGAACCTGTGCGGACAGCCGGCGGTGATTGTGCCCAATGGGTTGCGCGGTGCGGATGCGCCAGCGGCTGCGGCTCAGGCGGGCAGCAGCAACGGCGGGCCGGGGACGCCGGTTTCACTGACGTTTCTTGCGCCGCTATACCAGGATGCCAAGGCCTGTGCGCTCGCCCATGCGTATCAGCAGAAGACGGGCTTTCATAAGCTGCATCCGAAGCTAAGCTGAGGTGATAGCACGGTTGCTATCACCTCAGATATTATTTCGCTAATTCAGCCTTCACAATTTCGCTGACTAGCTTGCCGTCCGCACGGATGCCGGCGGCGGCGATCTGCTGCTGCACGGCCTTCATTACAGCTCCCATTTCGCGCGGTGACGGCTTGGCGCCCGTGTCGGCAGCGACCTTTGCAATGGCTGCCTGCACCATCGCGCGGATGTCGTCCTCGCTGGCGGCCTTGGGCATGTAGGCGTCGATGAGAGCGATTTCGACCTCTTCCTTTGCCGCGAGCTCGGGACGGCCTCCCTTGGTGAACTGCTCGACCGACTCGCGGCGCTGCTTCAACAGTGTTGTGAGGATCGACTGCTCTTCGGCGTCGGTCAGTGGCTCGCGCTTGTCGATCTCCTTGCTCTTGAGCGCTGACTTCACCATGCGCAGAGTAGTGAGCTTGTCGCTCTCCTTCGCCTTCATCGCGGTGATGATGTCTTTGCCGAGTTGGTCGCCGATCGTTGCCATCGTTGTCTCCTGTTCAACCTCCAGAGTAAACGAAGAGGCTCAGTAGAGGCCGGGGACAATGCGGCGGGTTGTGCGTTGGTAGTCGAGGTAGTCGTCTCCAAAGGCCGCGACGAGTGCGTCCTCTTCGACGTGGATGCGATAAAGCAGCGCAGCATAAGGTGGCAGCGTGACCAGTAGCAGGCCGAGCCAGTTTTCCATGCGCAGGCCCACGGCGAAGAAGATGATGACCATGCCGGTATACGACGGGTGGCGCATATAGTGGAAGAGTCCGGAGCGGTTGAGCTTCTGCGTAGCGTGGATGGCGACGTTGGCGCTGAAGCTGCGGCCAAGCGAGTAGATGGCCGTCCAGCGAATGCAGAGGCCAACCGCCAACAGCACTAGAGCAATGATGCGGACTACGTAGTAGGTCGTGTCTGGGAGATTGAATTTTCCAGCCGTGTAGACATCACCGGCCCAGCCGCCTAGCGTCATGGCGATGAGGATGACAGTCCACAGCACGACGAGCGAGCCGCGGTCGCTGATGGTGCCCTTGCCGCGGCGCGTGCGCGTAACGACGAGGACGTAGATCTCGGTGATGAGCCAGGACCAGTAGAGGATCTTCCAGAGCCAGGAGAGGAGCATGGGTTGAGTGTCTATCAGGCCGCTGCCGTGAACAAGTGACAAATGTGACAGAAGCGGCCTGACAAAACTCTAGAACCTGTAACCCACTCCGGTGGAGACGATGGGATAGAAACGCAGCTGGTAGATATCGCCGTTGATGATGTTTTGCTGGGCGAGGACGTTGGCCTGCGTAGTGGGGTCGGTCTGCACGCTGCCGCAGCCTTCGGAGTTGCAGGCCGTTCCGGTGAGGCTGAGCAGCACCTTGGGCGGAGAGATGTACTGGAAGCCGATCTCGAACGGGACGCTCCAGTGGCTGCCATGGGCACGCGGCACGATGTCGCCCCAGCCGGTAGTGATGCTGGGAGCGATGGCGTTGCCGAAGCGGTTGTTCTGGTTTGTGAAGTTGGCTACGAGTGGGTCTGTGGGTGAGCTGATGTAGTCCGTATCGTTGAGGGTGATGGTGCCTCCGGCGGGGACGGTGGCGTTCCCGCTGAAGCGGTTGCCGTTGTAGAGCGTGACGCCGGGGCTGATGCGAAAGCCGTTGTGGAGTGGATACCAGTCCACGCTAGCGTTGACCGAGCGAAAGGTGAGTGTGCCGTCGATGTTGAAGCCGTCTTCGCTGAGGTTGTTGACGGTGTAGGAGAAGAAGCTGGCGCCACCGCGCAGATTGAGCTTTGGCGCAAGCGGCGTGGCGACGTCGAACCCGATACCGCCGACGCCAAATTTGATATCAACTCCGACTGCAGAGAAGGGACGCATCGTGTCACCACGGTTGGGCACGACTTGATCCTGTCCGGCTACGGAGGTGGAGGCTTCGGATGGCGAACTGCTTGAGGAGATGGAAATGGAGGCCGTGGTTAAGGCGGACTCTGACGCGGGTTGGGCCGTTGCTTGTGCGGCGGCGTGGTTTAGAGGGAAAGCAACGATCGCGATGAACGACACTACGGCGAAGGGGGAGGTTTTCAAGATCGCATTCCTAATGAAACTGGATTCGCGTCAATGACAATGGGATGCACGACTATGAGATAAAGTCGCTCAGATATTGTCAATTGTGCGCGGCCAGATGATGAAGTTATGGACAATATCGGCTGAGCAAGGGGCAGCCTTGAGCCGATACAATAGAGTTATATGATTCGGAAGACACGCCTCTTTACGCCTGGACCCACGCCTTTACTCCCTGCAGCGCAGTTTGCCATGGCTGCAGCGGATATTCACCATCGCACGGCGGAGTTCCGTGCGCTTTACTCCCGCGTGCTCGTGCAGTTGAAGGAGTTTGTGGGCACCACGGCGGGCGATATTGTGATTCTGTCGAGCTCGGGAACGGGTGCGATGGAGGCCGCGATGTCGAACCTGACCTCGCCGGGCGACCGGGTGCTGGTGTTGACGGCTGGTAAGTTCGGCGAGCGTTGGAGCGGTCTGGCAAAGGCGTTTGGCTGCCCGGTGGATGTGGTAAGCGCTCCGTATGGCGAGACATTCTCCATCGACGAGGTGAAGGCCGCATTGAAGCCGGAGACGCGCTGCGTGTTCATGCAGGCGACCGAAACCTCCACCGGCGTGCGGCACTGCGTACCTGCAGTGGCTCAGCTGCTGAAGGAGCAGAAGAGCGAGGCGCTGCTGGTCGTGGATGCCATCACAGGGCTGGGCACCACGCATATCGACATGGATGCGTGGGGCGTGGATGTGCTGATCGGCGGATCGCAGAAGGCCGTGATGATTCCGCCGGGGCTGGCGTATCTTGCGGTGGGGCCGAAGGCCTGGGACCGCATGGAGGCCACGTACAACCCGCGCTACTACTTTGATCTCCGCAAAGAACGCAAGAACGCGAAGAACGGTGAGAGCGCGTACACGCCTGCGGTCGCGTTGATTGCGGCGCTCGGCGCGGCGCTGGACTGGATTGCTGCGCAGGCATCGACAGCGGAAAACCCAGCGGGCTCGATCGTGGAGGGCCGCAAGAAGCTCGTTGAGAATGCGGAGACGATCTCTGCGATGACGCGCTCGGCGGTGCTGGCGCTGGGGTTGAAGCTGTTCGCCCCGGACGCTCCGGGCACGGCGGCGACCGCGGTGCTCGCGCCCGAGGGTGTCGACTCGGGGATCTTCGTGAAAGAGCTGAAGTCGCGCTTCGCGGCGATCATTACGAACGGCCAGGGCGAGATGAAGGGACAGATCTTCCGGATTGCACACCTGGGTTTTTTCGACTACATGGACACAATCGCGCTGATCGGAGCGCTGGAGCAGGTGGTGGTGAAGTCGTTGCCGCAGCTGGGCGCGAAGTTCGGCGACGGGTTGATTGCGGCGCAGAAGGTGTATGCGGAGCGCTCGGCGACAGCCGCGGCAGACCGCAAGTGCCTGTGCGGACGGGAAGATGGGCACTGCTCGCTGGTGAGTTCGGCGGCGAAGTAGCGGCCAGACGTAGCGAAGGAATGGCGGCGGCCTTCGGGTCGCCGCTATAGTTTTGACCGGCTTTTGCGCAGGATATTCACTGGGCAAGGGCCTGCTTCGCACAGCCTTTTTCAGAGGCAAATCACAGACACTTAGTCAGTCGCGTTCAGCGAAGTTAGAAGGACTCAATGGCACTACACGCAATGCCCGACCCGATGGAGAACGGACTGCCCGCATCCGTGCAGACCGAGGTCACCGTGTTGGGTGCGATGCTGCTCGATGCGGTGGCGATCACAGATGCCACGGCGAAGCTGCGGGCTGAAGATTTCATGTTGGACTCGCATCAGCGGATCTATCGCGTGATGGTCGACCTGATGGCGGTGGGGCACGCCGTCGATCTGATTACCGTGATGGACGCGCTGAGCAAGCGACGCGAGCTGGACTCCATTGGCGGCGCGGCCTACCTGTCGTTTCTGACGGAGGGCATTCCGCGCAATCCGAACATCGAGAGCTACGTCCGCATCGTGAAGGACAAGAGCCTGCTGCGGCAGCTGCTCGGCATCTTCAACGAAGGCATGGTGGCCGCGAGCGACCAGAGCGAAGATGCAACGATAGTACTGTCGAACGTGGAAGCGAAGCTGGCCGAGGTTGCGGATTCGGCCATTCAGCGCGGGTTTTCGGGGATTCCGGAGATCGTTGCGAACTCGTTTGGGTCGATCGACGCGCTTTATGAGCAGGGACGCGAGGTCACCGGCCTAGCTACGCATTACATTGAGTTCGACAAGATGACGAGCGGGTTGCAGAACTCTGAACTCATCATCATCGCGGCGCGTCCTTCGATGGGTAAGACCGCGTGGGCGATCAATATTGCGCAGAACTGCGCGGTGCGCGATCACAAGGTCGTTGCGGTGTTCTCACTCGAAATGTCGAAGGAGTCGCTGTTGCGACGCATGTTGGCGAGCGAGGCGATGGTCGGCTCGCGCAAGCTGCAAACCGGCTTCATTCCGCGCGAGGACAAGGGCAAGCTGATTGCCGCACTGGATCGGCTTATGACTTCGAAGATGTTTGTGGACGATACGCCAGGTATCACGCTGGCGGAGATGCGCGCGAAGGCCCGTCGGCTGCGCCAGCAGGAGGGCGCGCTGGACCTGATCGTGATCGACTATCTGCAGCTGATGACGGGGGCGAAGTCGGGCAAGGGCCCGGAGAACCGCACGCAGGAGGTCAGCAGCATCTCGCGCGGTTTGAAGGCGCTGGCCAAGGAACTGGGCGTGCCGGTGATTGCGCTTTCGCAGCTGTCGCGAAGCAGCGAGCAGCGCCAGGGCGGCGACAAGCGTCCGATGCTGTCGGACCTTCGGGAGTCAGGTTCAATTGAGCAGGACGCCGACGTGGTCGCGTTCATTCACCGGCCGGAGTACTACGACCGTGACAACGAAGAGATCAAGGGACAGGCGGAGATCATCATCGCCAAGCAGCGTAACGGGCCTACGGGCACCGTAAAGCTGGCGTATCTGTCGGACTTTACGCGGTTCGAGAATCTCGACATGACGCATAGTGACGGCGGCGGAGACGCTTACTAAAGCGTCGGACATCGGACATTTAAAACTTTGCCTGCTGACAGGCTCCTGACAGTATGCTGTCAGGAGGGGTTTTCTACTCTGCGTGTGTAGTTGATCTGCACATCGCACAAGGAGAGAGACCTATGAGCAAGTTCGAGAACAACGCCGTTACGTGGTTTGAGATTCCTACAGCAGATTTTCAGCGGGCCACTGAATTCTATGAGTCGGTGCTCGACGTAAAGCTGCGCGCGTATCCTGGGCCCGAGCTTTGCAACATGTTTCCGATTGAGCAGGGCGGCGTAGGCGGGTGCATCGTGCAGCGCGATGGGCATACGCCATCAAATGCGGGCGCGCTGGTGTATCTAAACGCCGAGGGCAAACTGGATGCCTCGCTGAAGCGTGCGGAGAAGCTGGGTGCGAAGGTGCTGGTGCCGCGAACGGAAATTCCGGGCGGCTTCGGATTCTACGCGTGCCTGCAGGACTCGGAGGGAAACCACGTTGGACTGCATAGCAGCCTTTTTTAGGCCAGATCCAAAGAACGAAGGGGCCGATGAGGCGCGCTGACCGGTTGTTTCGCATCGTGCAGATGCTGCGCTCCGGACGCCTGAAGACTGCCCGCGCGCTGGCGGAGCGGCTGCAGGTGTCCGAGCGCACGATCTATCGCGATGTGCGCGACCTGCAGCTTGCCGGGCAGCCGATCGAAGGCGAGGCTGGTGTGGGCTACACGCTGCGTCGCGAGTTCGATCTGCCACCACTTATGTTTACTCCCGAAGAATTGACGGCGCTGGTGCTGGGTGCGCGGCTGGTGAAGGCCTGGGGCGGCGCGGAGAATGTTGCCGCGGCAAACTCGGCGCTGGCGAGGATTGAAGCAGTGCTGCCGCCGGAACTGGCGACGCGGCTGGATGCGATTGCGCTGTATGCACCAGGCTTCATGATGACGACGGCGCAGCGCAAGCTGCTGGATGCGCTGCACAAGGCGTGTCTGAGCCGAACGGTGCTGGCGTTCCGTTATACGCGGCTGGGTGAAGATGAGTCGCGCGGAGAGCAGCGCACGGTGAGGCCACTGGCGCTGACGTTCTGGTCCGGTGTGTGGACTCTGGCGGCATGGTGCGAGACGCGGAATGACTTCCGCACCTTTCGCATAGACCGCATCGCGGAGTTTATTGCGATGGAGCGCACGTTCACACCGAAGCGCGGAGAGCGCCTTGAAGACCTCATGAAGAAGCTGCGGGCGCAGCCGAGGTGGCAAGAGGCTACTCGGTCTCGCCTGGAGTAAGGGTGGGGTTGATCTTGGCAGGAGCCTTCGGGTACGGGCGGCCCTTGGCCAGCGCGGCTTCAAGGTCCTTGTCGTAGCCGTAGATGTCGGCGAAGAAGTGGACCGTGCCGTCCTCGTCGGCGAGCGCGGTCATGTAGGTGAGCACAACGGGCAGCGGCGTGTGCAGACCGACGGTCTTGTTGTTCTTGTCCTCGTTGTTCATCGCGTCGTGGATGGAATCGATGTCCCAAGTGGTCTGGTTTTCGGGGTCTTTCTGGTCTCCGCCGAGCACCCACAATGCCATCTGATCGGCATGCTGCAGACGGACGCAGCCGTGGGATTTGTCGCGACGCGCGAGGCCGAAGAGGTTGAGTTCCGGCGTGGAGTGCATGTAGACGTCGTACTCGTTGGGGAAGAGAAATTTGACTAGGCCAAGCGAGTTCAGCGGGCCTGGTTTCTGGCGCACCGTGTAGCGCAGGTGTGCGATGTCCGAGAGCGTGGCGTTGGAGACTACGGTGCCGGTGCGCGTGGTGGTCTCGTAGCCGTGCGCGCCAAGGTAACCCATGCCGCTCTTGGAGAGGTGCGGCACGATCTCCTTTTTGATGATGGAGGGCGGCAAATTCCAGTAGGGGCGAAATACGACATAGCGCATAAGGCGCACGAACATGGGCGTGTCGTGAAAGCCCTTGGCTTCTCCGTCGATGACTTCCATCTTGAAGTCGAGCGAGTGGTCAGGTGCGTAGGCGCGGAGCATGAACTCGGGCAGGTTCACGAAGACGCGCGGCTGCTGGTAGTTGTCAGGCAGCCAGCGGAAGCGCTCCAGCGTGTCGTTGATGGACTGCACTCTCGTGTCGAGCGGTACGTTGAGCGCGTCGATGGTGCCCTGGCCGAGCTTGCCATCGACCGCGAGCCCGTGACGCTGCTGGAAGTGCTTTACGGCGTCAGACAGCGCCGTGGTGTAAACAGTAGAGGCCGGCTTCGCGGGTGCGTTAGAGTCGGCCGCAGGCTGGTCGGGTGCGGGCGCGTCGCCTTCCAGCTGCAAACGCGCAAGCAGCGCGTCGGCTGCGGAGTAGTGATCGCCAGGCACCAGCGGTTTGACGCCGGTGCTGAGGCTCGGCAGCGCAGGCTGCGGGTTGGCGTCCTGCTGTTTTGCAAGAGCGATGTACTGCGGCAGCGCGGCTTCGGTTGCCTTATAGAGCGGGTTCTGCGGCTCTATCGCGGCAACCGCTGAGGCGACGTCAGGGCTGGAGACGATCTGGTCAGTCAGCAGCTTGACGACGTCGAAGGCCGCGCGCTTGCCGGGTACGTCGATGTCGAAGTTGAGCGTCTGCGGATTTATGCGGCCGAGGTGTAGATCGGAGAGGTAGCGCAGCGCGGAGATCGTCATTGCGAGATCGAACTGCGCGACGTCATTCTGCGCCTGTGTGGAGTTGTCCTTCGCGGCGCGGATCTTGGCAAGGTGGTCGAGACGCGCCGGCCAGCGGGAGGCGTCGTAGTCCTCGGGATTGAGCCCCTTCTGCGCAGCGTCCGTGAAGAGCTGGAGGAGCTGTTTCGCAGTGGGTGTTGGTGCGATCTCTGTGGGCGAACTGCCGTTGATCCAGGCGAGTTCGCCGTCGCGTCCTGAGTAGAAGCTCTTCACCTGCGGCTGGTAGTCGGTGTAGTTCGGCCAGCGGAGCGCGGGCAGCGATGGCGCGGCGGTAAGCTCTTCCAGCTGCGCGGGGTAGTCCGTGCTGGAAAAGATCGAGACGCTTCGGGCGTGGTGTTTACAACCAGCGAGCGCCAGCGCGGCGACAGAGAGGGCGAGAGAGAGGCTGCGGAGTGCGGTGATGCGTTGCGTGGTCACAGGTGAGAAGCCTCGAAAGAGCGGCCCTTGAGAGGTTTGGTACGGATACGCGCATGGTCTGCGCTGTCGTCGTTCGATCCAGCGGTGCAGAAATGAGTACAAGAGGCCGTGCCATGATCTTGCCACAGCTTTGACGTTGGAAGCGCATCAGAGTTGGTGCGTTGGCTCGATCAGGCGAGAAGACCGCCGATAGTCGCCCAGCAGAGGGCGGCCTGGGTGACGACGACGCCGATGGTCAGCAGCAGAAAGACCTTGCGCTGGCGGGATTCAAGCGCATCCGCAAAGACGCCTCCCACGAAGGTAAACAGGAAGGGCAGCGCCCAGAACCACGGCGCGCTGAAGACCTGCGTGGTGTAGAGCGGCAGCAGGGCCAGCAGCATCAGCAGCGGCGAGGTGTTGCCGAAGTAGCGGCTGCGGCGGCTCGTGGCATAGATGACCAGCGCGACCGCAGACGCGACCAGGATGCCCGCGTTCGACAGTGTGAACAGCGCGTGACGGGCGATCGTCAGCGAGAGCCAGAAGCGTCCGGCGCCGCCGATGAAGATGTACAAAAAGGCCGAGGGGCGGAAGCTGAAGCTGGCAAACTCGATGATCACCGCGCCCAGGCAGGCGAAGATGAGGATCTGCGAAACATAGGCGCGGCGTCGTTCTGCGAGATAGAAGAAAAATATGGCTCCGGCGAGCAGGCCGATCATGGCTGCCAACAGATGCGCGGCTGCGGTCAGTCCCAGCGCCACCGTGAGCAGGACAATGCGCGGCTTCCACTTACGGCGTGGTCCCTGCAATGCGTGCGCGACGCCGATGCACGTGTAGATCAGGCCGTAGAGCCCCCACATGGCGAGGATCTCGTTGTTAGGGTGCGTGGCAAAGCGGATCACCGCCGGGCAGAAGATGTAGAGCGCCAGCGCGAAGGCGCCGCCCTCCGGACCGTAGAGCCGTTTGGAAACCCACCACAGGCCGCCGCCCAGCCATAGTGCGAAGAAGACAAACGGCAGCCGCATCAGGTAGAGGACGTAGGTGAGCTGATGGCGCGCCTCCCATGTGCTGCCGTTCAGGCTGCTGCCATCGTAGAGGCGGTCCTGCGGCTTGCGGAGGTGGTCGACGCCGAGCAGCACAAGGCGCTGCGCGGTCAGTGGCAGCCCGGCGAGCCGGTACGCGAAGGTGCCGTCGCCGTTCAGGTTGCCGCAGCTGGTGAAGTAGCCCTGCAGAACGGAGGGCGACTCCCACATCTCGCGGCCGCAGCGGGCGTAGCGGTAGTCGGTGGAGTCCAGTTGCTCGTGATGGAGGGTGTAGAGGCACTCGCCGAAGAGCACGAGCAGCAAAAGAGCCGCGACGCGCTGGGGCCTGCCGATGTAAAAGCCACGCAATCTCATTGTCTATCTACTAGTGTATCGAGATTGCCGTGGGATGAGATTGGGGGAGTGGTGTGCGTTCGGGTTAGTCTGTTGAGGTATGGATACGCTTACTTTCACCCCCGGTCTCGCCTTTCTGTCATCGAACTCGCCGGCTGTGCCGTGGACGGCGGTGTTTGAAGACGAGGGTCCGGCTGGATACTTCTATGCGTGCGACCGATCGCACGAGCGGCATGAGGACGCCATCCTGGACTCCATGCTGATCTATAACAAGTCGGCGTTGAAGGAGCCCGGCCGCGAGTACCTGGCGGCGGTGCAGTGGTCGCCCGATGGACAGCAGTGCGTCCTCTACATCGATGGCAGCGCGCAGGCGCTTATCGACTTTGCGGCGAAGATGAGCTTCTGCCGGTCGGACTTCCCAAATTTTGTGGAGGCGCAGGGCGACACGTGGCGCAAGAGCAGCCACGCATGGGACCCCGCCGCGCTTGAACGGTTCGAGACAGCCGTATACGCGGTGGACGCCGATGCCTGAGCCCATGCCGGAGACGTCGGCTGTTCCTGTCGCAAAGAGCTATCTGGGCGACTGGCGGGTGCTGACGCTGGTGCTGCTGATCGCGGCTGGGATGGGTGGGCTTTTTCTTTTTCTGTTGATGCATAACGGCCACGGGAAGAAGGGTGAGATGCCGACCTGGCCGGTGCAGGTGGGTGATGCCTTTGCCATAAAGCCGGGCGATGTGGTCATCGCCAGGTGGGCCGCGCAGCCGGACAACAGCGGTTTTCTGGTGGAGCAGGTGGAGTCCAACGGGCAGAAAGTAACTCCAAAGGTGTGTGCGTTGCAGCCGGATTACATGGCCGCAGCGGGACAGCCGGGTGGCTCGTTGACCATACTGGCGCAGGCCCGGCCGGGTGAATGGCGGGTGCGCTGGCAGGGTGGCGACACGCTGCAGGCCAATGACCAGCCGGAGCAGATGGCGCTGAACTGTGGCAGGGACGCCGTCGTGCTGATGACCTCCGCCGAGCTTCTCAGCTGGCTGAAGATGCAAACCGGGGAGCCGGACGAGTATCCAGTCATGTCGAACGACAAGATGTACATGGATCTGCCTCAGGATACTGGCGGCGCGCACTAGCTCGTTCTGAGACGTTATACTGGGCGGCGCAAACTATCTTGCTGAGGATCTCGTCGTGATTTGTAAACGTTTACAGTTTCTCGCCGTTCTTGCCATCCTGTCTGTGCCCGCGTTTTCGCAGGCCCCGCTGCCGCCCCAACCCCGCACCCCGCCGCTGCTTCTTGGAGCCGCCTGGTACCCGGAGCAGTGGCCGGAGTCGCGCTGGGACGCCGACCTCTCCCTCATGGAGGCCGCGCACATCCACTTCGTCCGTGTCGGCGAGTTTGCCTGGAGCACCCTGGAGCCCAGCGAAGGCAACTACCAGCTCGACTGGCTGGAGCATGCCATCCGCCTTGCGGAGAAGCATCACATCGCCGTGGTACTCGGCACACCGAGCGCCGCGCCGCCCGCGTGGCTCACGACGAAGTATCCCGAGACGTTGCGGACGCTGCCCGACGGCCGCAAAGACCAGCACGGCAACCGCCAGCAGTTCGATTGGTCCGACCCGAAGTATCGCGAACTGGCGCGCATCATCGCAACCAAGATGGCGGAACGCTTCGGACATGACCCCAACGTGATCGGTTGGCAGATCGACAACGAGTACGCGAACCAGAGCTACGGCGAGGCGGATCGCATCCGCTTCCAGGACTGGCTCAAGGCCAAGTACAAGACGCTCGACAACCTGAACGCGCGCTGGACCACCGCCTATTGGAGCGAGACTTACCAAGACTGGCGTCAGATCCCCATTGAGGAGACCTACGGCAACCCGGGTCTGCTGCTCAACTGGAAGCAGTTCGTCTCGGATGAGTGGCGCAGTTACCAGAAGAACCAGTTGGACGTCATCCGGGCCCACGCGGAGCCGCGTCAGCGCATCACCACGAACATGATGGGTTGGTTCGATGCGTACGACCACTACACTGTCTCACAGGACCTCGACTTCACCAGCTGGGACGACTACGTCGGCTCGGGACACCTCGATCCGGTGCGCAACGGTGCCACGCACGATCTCACCCGCGGCTTTCTCCGCAAGAACTTCTGGGTCATGGAGACACAGCCCGGCATGGTCAACTGGTCGGCAGACAACAACATGCTCGATAAGGGCGAGGTCCGCGCCATGGCGTGGAACGCCATCGGCCACGGCTCGGAGGCCGTTGAGTACTGGCAGTGGCGCAGCGACCTGAACGGCCAGGAGGAGTACCATGGCACGCTGCTCGGCGCTGATGGCACACCGGTCCCGGTCTACTATGAGGCGCAGCAGGTCGGCGCGGACTTCGATAAGGCCGGTCCCGTGCTCGCAGGCACCACCGTCGACTCTCAGGTGGCCATCCTGCAGGACTACAGCAGCCGCTGGGCGGTCAATTGGCAGCGCCACAACAAGGCCTTCGACCCTATCGATTCGCTGCTGAGCTACTACCGGCCCCTTCACCGTATGGCCGGCTCCATCGACATCGTCGCCGACACCGCGCCGCTGAGCCGCTACAAGCTGGTGGTCGCGCCGGCCTTGAATTTGCTGACTCCAGACGCGGTGAAAAATCTCGAAGCTTACGTTCGCGGCGGCGGGCACCTCGTCCTCGGCCAGCGCAGCGGTATGAAGGATGAGGACAACGGCCTCAACCCGCAGCGCCAGCCCGGCCCACTCGTGGACTTGCTTGGTGCGCGCGTGGAGCAGTTCTACGCGCTCGAAAAGACGGTGCCGGTGAGCGGCGACTGGGGCGCGGGCGAGAACGCCATCTGGGCCGAGCAACTCGGCTCGCTCAAGCCTGATGTGCAGGTGCTCATGCGCTATGGCAAGAGCAACGGCTGGCTCGATGGCCAGCCCGCAGCGGTCACGCGCAAGGTAGGCCAGGGAACCATCACCTACATTGGGATGGAGCTTTCATCCGAAACTGCTGCCCAGGCCGCGAAGTGGATGCTCCAGCAAGCAGGCATAGCTGAAACCATGCCCGGCCTCCCTGAAGGCGTCGATCTCGCCGTACGCACCGGTGAAGGCAAACGCGTGCTTATCCTCACTAACTACGCCGCAGAACCCCGCACGATCACGTTGCCGAAGCCGATGGAAAACGTGCTCGAAGGCGGCACGGTGCAGTCTGTCACGCTCCCGCAGTACGGCGTCGCCGTCCTTAAATAAAGCAACGCCTGACCATTTTGTGTGGGAGCCGTAGCAGGCTCCCACGCGAATGCTTTCCACCGGGCGCCCCACATCTCGCTTTTTAGATGTGGGTTCAAAGCGCCACTGCCGCCTGCGCTTTTAGGGCCAAAGGCCCGACTGTAACAGCCCCAATCAAGCCCCTGAGCGCCGAAGACGCGACCTGAAATACCCCCAGTCACCCGCCTCCTACATCGAATGATGATCGAAGCTGATCACCCGCGTCAGCAGCCAGATCCCATTCACCTCATGCCACAGCATCACGGCGCGCGCCTCGCCGCCGGATCCGTTGTCGCCGGGATGATGAAACCGGTGCGTCACCTGCTCCACCGCGCCGTAATGGTGCAGCACATCCGCCTCCAGCGTGCCGGGAACGATCGTCCGCTCTACTTTGCCGCAGATGTTGTTCTTGATGGCGTCCAGAAACGCCTGCTTGCCGACCGAAAGCCCCGTCTGGTCGTGGTAAAACTCCAGGTCGTCCGCGACCATCTCCCCCAGCGTCTTCAAGTCGCAGTGGTTGTAGGCATCGAAGAGTTTGGTATCGAGCGCGGTGATGGTCTGGGCGAGGGCGTCCTGCTCGGCCTTGGGCACGGGAGCCTGAGCGTGAGTGAGTGTGGGCACAAGCATGATGGCGAAAAGTGACAGCACGCGCAGAAGCTTCATGGACAGGCTCTTTCCAACATCGAAGATGAAAGGCCTTACGCAGAACTTCAGGCTGCGGTTCCGTCCAACGCTTGACAGGGCAACTACAATAGAAGCAGAACGATTAGATCGCTCAGATGTATCCATACGGGGCCTCGGCGTGGGGGCGTCCCTTGGGGGATCCACCGCTAACCCCTTATGGCTCCGGATCTTGCACCCCAAAACAGGGAGGGGGCGGCGCGCACAGGTAAACTGGATAGATGAGATTGACGCTTCCTCCTGGTGACTTCAAGGCGTACCTGTTCGACTGCGATGGGACGATTGTGGACTCGATGCCGCTGCACTTCGTGGCATGGACCAAGGCCCTGGCCGAGTATGGCTGCACGAGCCTTACCGAAGAGCTGTTTTACAGCTGGGGCGGACTGCCGGTGACCGCCGTAGTGGACGAGCTGAACAAACGCGATGGCCTGTCGATTCCGCTGGAGGAGTTCGCGCACCGCAAGGAGAGCCTGTACTACGAGCTGATCCACGAGCTGAAGGCCGTGCCGGAGGTGCTGGAAGAAATCCACCGGACGCACGGTACGATTCCGTTCGCGGTGGTCTCAGGCAGTACGCGCGAGTCGGTGGTGAAGTCGCTGGAGGCGCTCGGAATTCTGCACCTGTTTGAGACCCTCGTCTGCGCCGGAGATTACGCCCGATCCAAACCGGCACCAGAGCCGTTCCTACTGGCCGCCGAGCGCTTGGGCGTGGCTCCGGGGGACTGTCTGGTGTTTGAGGATGCCGACATCGGCATTCAGGCGGCGACGGCGGCAGGTATGCCGTCGGTGCGGATTCTGCAGCCGCCGGAGCGGGCTGTGCTGGCGCTAGTGTAGGTTGTGCGGCTCTTTCTGGCAGTTAGGGCGGGATTTTCCGGAAAATCTGCTATCCTAAGAGACGTTGTTCAATAGCTGGTTCTCATCAGAGAGCCGCTGCAGGAAACCCCAATGCCTAAGTTGAAGACCCACTCCGGCGCCGCAAAGCGCTTCAAGAAGACTGGTACCGGCAAGATCGTTCGCGGACAGTCGAAAATGCGTCACATCCTTACGTCGAAGGAGACCAAGACCAAGCGCAAGCTGGCACACAGCGCTCTGGTTTCGGACGCCGACTACAAGAAGGTTGCGCGCATGATTCCCTACGCCTGATCTGCACGCAAGTGCAAGGGCCGCGGTAAAGCGTTCCGCATATGGCCCCCTTTTTTCGAGGTTCTGAGACAGAATCAGGGTTTCTCGAAAGAAGAGCGAATCAGGGAAGTAAGCGAGTGAAGAGGTCAGCGCAGGCCCCAGGCCGGCGCATCCTGCCTCCAGCCGCACAACGAAAGACGCAAAAGGAGAACCAGACCAATGCCCCGCGTAAAACGTGGA
>CAJCIM010000144.1 GCA_903970395.1 Acidobacteriaceae bacterium | reverse complement strand
GCCGTCTTCGCCGTCAGGTCACGTGGCTCACTTGCGGTTGGCGTACCCGCACCCAACTTCAAATCAACCTCCCATAAATCATCCTGCTTATGAGTCATCGGCTTCGGTTCAGGCCCCGACGCATGAAACGCAAGGTGCTGTCCATCCGGCGAGATCGACAGCCCGCGCGCATTGATCTTCAGGTCATCCGTAAACGCAACGGCCGGCATCTCCTTCGGATGCTCCGCGCCCGTCTCCACCTTGATGCCATAGATCGAGTTGTGCGGCTTCTCTTCGTAGATCGATTCCTCCAACCGCGACTGCAGGAAGAAGATCCACTTCGAGTTCGGAGACCACACTGCCTCCTGCACTCCGAATCGTCCACCCGTCAGCTGCCACGGAGCTGCCTGTGTCCCGTCCGCCTTCGGCAGCCAGACCATATACACCTGCTGCACGAACTCCGGATCGAGATAGCCCTCGCCATTCGACCTCCACGTCGCGCGGTCGATAATCTTTACATCTGAAACATGCGCGTCATCACCGGTCAGGCGTGCCTTTTTCGCCGCCTCAGCCTTCGACTTTACCGGGTCCAGCGGCGTCGAAGAGGTCACCGTCAGAGCAGCTCCATCCGAGGCCCACTGCGGTGATCCAACACCCTTCGGCAGATCCGTCACCCTGATGATCTGCCCACCCACCTTCGCCGGCATCACATAGAGTTGCGCCGGCGTTGGTTTACCGTCCTTCTCGCCCGCCCGCACAAACGCAATCTGCGTCCCATCTGGCGACCACCGCGGCGATGAGTCCTTCGGGCCTGCTGTTAGCCTCTGCGGCATTGCGCCCGGAGTCGTTGTATCCAGCAGGTACAGCGCCGTCTCATAGCCCGAGCGGTCTGCGGCAACCGTCGTCTGCACAAACACCACGCGCCCATCCTTCGGCGAAAGCTGCGTGTCCCCGATCCACACGAAGTCAAAGATGTCTTTCTCCGTGATCGGTCTCTTCGCCGCTTGCCCACGCGCAGTCACGGTCAAGAGTGCAGGGAACAGCATCAGGAACGCAATCAACAGACGGCGCATATGTTTCATGAAACCTCGCAGAAAACTATGGTGGATATCCAAAAGATATCACCAGGCAACGCCTGAATCTGGCGTTGCCTGTTCTCCTCTGCGACCTTTGCGGGCTTTCCCTCTGCGCTCTCTGCATGAAAGCCTTTGCCGCAGCGAGGGCCGAAGGCGCGAGCGTACCTACGGCTTCAGCGCCGTCGCCCACACAGCCGTCTCGCTCAGAATCGTCACCCCAAGCGGCCCCTGCTGTCCCTCGCGCAGCTCCGGCCCCTTCACCGTATGCTGCTTCTCCGCCGCATCTGTCCACAGAATCTGCGTCGTCCCGGTTCCGATAATTTTGAACCGGTAGTGATACTCAGCCCCTGCCGCCAGCGTCTGCACTCCAAAGCTCGCGCTCGGATAATCCACCTCAACCAGACTCACCGGCTTGTCCGTCGCGTTCTTCACATCGGCCACGACATACGCCGACCGGCATCCACTCAGCCCTGCCACCAGCACCACCCAACCCAATCCTGACCACAACCGTTCAAGCATCATCACATCTCTCACTCTACGCTCTACTCCTTTGCCGCTCTGTTCCTCTTCACTAACTCCGGCAGCCGATGCAGCGCCGCCGTCATCCGCAGCCACAGCTTGTAGTCCATCGAAGGTGACCCGCCGATCATCGACCCCGCAGGAATGTCCCCATGCACTCCGGCTTGCCCCATCGCAACCACGCCATCACCTAGCGTCTGGTGTCCTGCTGTTCCCACCTGCCCAGCCAGAATCACATTCTTGCCCACCGTCGTCGACCCGGCGAGCCCTACCTGCGCGCACAGCAGCGTATTCTCGCCCACCACGCACCCATGCCCCACCTGCACCAGGTTATCGATCTTGGTCCCGCGCATCACCCGAGTCTCCCCTACGCTGGGGCGGTCCACACACGCGTTCGCCTGCACCTCTACCTCGCTCTCAATCACCGTCGGCCCAGCCTGCACAATCTTCTGCCAGTTGCCAACATCATCTTTCGCAAAGCCAAATCCATCAGCCCCAATAATCGCCCCATTCTGCAGCACAACATCATCGCCCAGCACACACCGCTCACGCACAATCGCATGAGCATGCGCCAGAAACCGGTCGCCGACCTTTACTCCGTCATATAACACCACATGCGGCAGCAGCACCGCATCGTCTCCGATCACGCATCCCTCGCCGACCACCACATACGCCCCCACATGCGCCCGGGTCCCCACCTTGGCGCTCGCCGCCACTACCGCCGTGGGATGTACTCCCGGCGCATACTTCGGCGAAGGATGAAACACCTCAATCGTCCGCGACCACGCCAGGTACGGATTCTTCACCCGCAGCGTCGGCACCTCGACCGCTCCGAACCCAGGCTCCACAATTACCGCGGCCGCGGCGGTCTTCTTTGCCAGCATCGCGTACTTCGGATTCGCAACGAACGTCACCTCGGCCGGTCCTGCCGTCTCAATCCCCGCAATACCCGTCACCTCAACCGACCCGGCACCTGCCGGCGCCAGCTCCGCCCCAATCCGTTCCGCCAACTCACCTAACGTCATAGCCGTCCTTTACTTTCTTCTTACGCTCTACACTCTACCCTCTGTCATCAAAAAGCAGCGCCTGCGCCACCTCCTTCGCCGCCTTCTCTGCCAGCTTCTTTGTCGGAGACGTCACCCACCCCAGCACCTCCAGCCCACGGAGCGCCGTCCGCGGCACAAATACTCTAACCGTATTCCCGCGCCCATCCGGAGGCGTCAGAAATACCCCGCGATCCTCGAGCAGCTGGTCTATAAATCCCATCCCAAAGCTCACCAGCCCCTCCAGCGGAGGCGACTGTCTCAGCTCCAACCGTACCCACAACCCCTCGCAGCGCGGCCGGGCAGGGAACGCGCGCCGCCCCAACCGCTCCGGCTCAATCTTGTCATCCAGATTGAAATCCTTTACATAAGCAATGATCTCGATCTCGCTCAACTCAAGCAACTTCGCCCGCGCATCCGTCTCGATCAGCTCCACCTTGCCATCCCGCACAAACCCACTCTGCGGCAGGTAGCCCCACGCCAGCCCGCCACCCGATAGTCGCACCACAACCTTCTTTTGCGCCGCCATGCCTGCAAATCCCGTCCCAGCTCACCGGCCAAACTCCCCGGATTGTCGCATGTCCTCAAACTTGATGGCTCAGGAGCATCAAATTCGCTACATAATTTGTGCAATCCCGTAGCCAAAGCCGTATGTATAGTGTAAAATCGAGCTTTGTGGCGTGCTTCAGGCTTGTTCTAAGTCCATCCTTTTGAGCGAGTTACCGAGCCCCCTCGCCGCCGCTACCGCACCGTTTCGCCGTTACTGTCCGGAGCCCTCAAACCACACATGGCCGATTACATCTACCTGCTGCAAACTCGTCTCACCGCTGCGCAGCTTGCCTCCCTGGAACACGTCCGTAACGCCGCCCGCGCCCGCAGCATGACCATCTTTCTCGTGGGCGGCGCTGTCCGTGACCTCACGACCGGCGCTCCCGTCCGCGATCTCGACCTCGCAGTTCAGGGCAACGCCACCAAGCTCCGCAAGGACCTCGAAAAGGCCGGCGGCACCTTCGTCGGCGAAAACGAAGCCGCCCAGGCGCTCTACTTCACCTTTCCCGGCGGCGTTCGCCTCGAAGTCGGCGCAACCCTCTCGGCCACCTATCCCAAGCCCGGCAAACCCGTCTACAAGCCCGCGACGATCCTTGAAGACCTTCGCCGCCGCGACTTCACCGCCAACGCGATGGCCATCTCCCTCAACGACGGCTCCTATGGCCTTCTGATGGATCCCCTCAACGGCATCGCGGATCTCGAAAACCGCGAGCTGCGCCTCGTCTCGAACTACGGCTTTATCGAAGATCCCAGCCTACTCATCCGTGCCACGCGCTTCGCCGCCCGTATGGGTTGGCAGATGGAGGAGAAGACCCTCCAGCGCTATGAGACCGCCAAGGCCGAAAACTACATCGCCGCCCTCAATCCCTTCGCTAGCTCCTATGAGCTCGAAGAGATCTTCCATGAAGAAGATCCCCTACGCGTTCTTCAGGCCCTCGAAGCCGAAGGCTGGAGCAAGGTTCTCTTCCCAGCTTGGACCTCCAAGCACGTCAACGAGTCTGAGCTGGAGCGCCTGCGTGATACAGTCGGTCAGCTCGAAGCGATGGGCCTGCACCCCGACCCCTCCGCTGCGTTCTTCGTGCCGCTCACCGCCAAGCTCGCGCCAAAGGACGTCGCTGCACTCAAGAGTGCCTTCGCCCGCCCCGGCTTCGTAGACCAGGTTGCCGCTCTCGAGCCCGACACCAAGGCCTTTGCGGCCCTCTTTACCGGTAAGACGATGGCCGAACCCTCCGCCGCCTGGAAGCTGCTCTATTCGCACGCACCGGAACCCATCCTCTGGCTTGCCCACACCGGCAAAGCTGCGGCAGTCCAGAGCAAGTTCAAGGCCTTCTTCACCGAGTGGCCGACGGCCAGCTCCAAGATCCCCTACCAGCTTATGCAGGAGATGCGCATCGTCCCTGAGCTGCCCATTTATAAGGAGCTCCTCGACAAGCTCTTCTTCGCCATCATGGACGGCCAGCTCGACACCCCCGAGGCCGCGCGTGCCTTCCTCGAGCCCTACTCGCCGCCCGCGCCTCCGCCGCCGGTCAACCTCCGCCGTCGCGCCGTCAAACGTGAGACCAAGCCTGCCAAGCGCGCTAAGAAGGTTGCAAAAGTCGAAGAGGTAGATGAGTTCGCCATCGCCGCCGAAGCCAACGCGCAGGAACCCCCACCACCACCAAAACTTGGGAAGGTTGCCGCCGCGCCAAAGGCTGCCAAAGCCGTCCCTGTGAAGGCTCCTGTTCCGGCAGTGAAGAAGGAAGCTCCGAAGAAGCCCGAAGTCAAGAAAGCTCCTGCAAAAGCTGTCGCAAAGAAGGTCGTCAAGCCGGCAGTCAAAAAGGCTCCCGCCAAAGCCGCGCCGAAGAAGCCAGCACCCAAGCCAGCCGCAAAAAAGCCGGTTCCTAAGCCCGTCGCAAAAAAGGCCCCCGTCAAGGCTGCAGTCAAGAAGGCTCCGGCCAAACCTGTCGCAAAGAAGGCATCAGCGAAGCCAGCTCCAAAGAAGCCTGTAGCGAAGAAACCCGCCAAACCGGCCCCGAAGAAGGTCGCCAAAAAATCCCGTCGCTAGCCATGGTGTAGCCTATGGCTTAAGCGTGTTGCCAACAGACAAGGAGGGTTCACTCATGGCCGCAATGACAGTCCCACTTGTTACCGTCGGTGAGTATCTGCACTCCTCCTACGATCCGGACGTTGACTATGTAGATGGAGCCTTGGAGGACAGAAACGTGGGCGAGTTTGATCACGCCTGGATTCAACGTGCCATCTTCCTCGCCTTCGCAAAGCATGAAGCTCGACTAGGCTACCTTGTACTCCAGGAACTCCGGGTGCAAATATCGGCCACCCGCTATCGCGTTCCCGACACATGTCTGCTGCGTGCGGAACAACTGCCTGACCGGATCGTCGAGCAGCCACCTTTGCTCTGCATAGAAGTCCTCTCACCCGAAGACCGCTTCTCGCGTGTCCGCACCAAATGCCAGGACTATCTCACGATGGGCGTCCCTGAAGTCTGGATCTTCGACCCCGAATCCCGCACCGCCTACACCCTCAAAGGAGACACGATGACGGAGCATCGTACGGGCTTGCTGCGTTTGGAGTCGCTAGGGCTGGAGATAGAAATGACGGAGATCTTTGGGATACTCGAAGACCGCTAGCCTTGACACCCCACGTACAATATAGGTAGGGAAGATAGCGCGGCAAAGCCGGGCTCTCCCTAATGGCTCAGCGCCACGAGATTATTCATTTCGACAACCCGACCTTCGTATTATTGCTGCGGTATATCTGAGGAAAAGGTGGGAGGGGCCGGCCGAAATTGGCTACTCGCGTCCGCGCTTCTTCACTTCGATGTTCAGGCGCTTGATCTTCTGGTTCAGCGTCGAGAGTGGCACGCGGAAGAACTCAGCGGCCTCCGTCTGGTTCCAATTGCAGCGCTCAAGGCGGTCTGCGATGATCCGCCGCTCGATGTCTTCGATCACATCGAACAGGGAAGCATCTGGACGCTGCTCCAATAAATTGGTGGAGTACGTATTCCCGCGAATCTGAGACGGCAGCAGCTCCGGCGTGATCGCCGGCCCGTTGGCCAGCACCACACCGCGCTCCATCGCATTCTCCAACTCGCGCACGTTGCCCGGCCAGTCGTAGTCCATCATCACGCGTAACGCCTCGGACGACAGCTCAAGTTCCGTAAAGCCGTTCTCCTCCGCGTAGTACTTCAGGTAGTGATGCGCGAGAAGAGGAATATCACCCTTGCGATTGCGCAGCGGCGGCAGCTGCAGGCTGATCACGTTCAGCCGGTAGAACAGGTCCTCGCGGAAGCGACCGTCCTTCACCGCCTGCTCCAGGTTCACATTCGTCGCAGCGACGATGCGCACATCGACCTGGATCTCCTGCGTCCCGCCGACGTGCATGAACCGCTTGTCCTGCAACACACGCAGAATCTTCGCCTGCATGTCCATCTGCATGGTGCCGATCTCGTCCAGAAACAGCGTTCCGCCATCGGCAACCTCAAAGAGGCCCTTCTTCGCCGCCACAGCCGAGGTGAACGCTCCGCGCTCATGCCCGAACAGCGTCGACTCCAGCAGCTCCGAGGGCACAGCTCCCGTGTTCACCGGAATAAATGGCTTATCCCGCCGCGGCGAGTGCTGGTGGATCGCCTTGGCGATCAACTCCTTGCCCGTGCCACTCTCGCCTTGGATCAGCACCGTCGACCGGCTGGGCGCCACCTGCGCCACCAGGTCGAACAGCTGTAGCATCGGCTCGCTCTTGCCGACGATGTTCTCAAACGAGACGCGCTGCTTCAACGTTCGCTTGAGCTGCACAACCTCCTGTTCGGCCTTGTTCTTGCCAATCGCAGAACGGATGTCCGCCAGCAGCTTCTCGTTGTCCCAAGGCTTTTGAACAAAGTTCGAAGCGCCTGCACGAATGGCGTCAACCACATTGCCGACAGTCCCGTAAGCCGTAATCAGGATCACAGGCATCTCCGGCACCAGCGACTTGATGCGCGGCAGCAGGTCAATACCGCTCTCACCCGGCAGCGCAAGGTCCAGCAGCATCAGGTCATACGCGGAGCGCGTCACCTGGTCCAGCCCCTGCCGTCCATCCACCGCCGTGTCCACCTGGAAACCTTCGAGCGTCAGTAGAGTATCCAGCGAGTCTCGTATGCCCGCCTCGTCATCGACGATGAGAATTCTTTGTCCGCGCGGGTTCGTTTGACCACCAGTATCCGAAACAGCGGGTTCGCTCATAACAGCATTAGGCATGTACTATCTTTCCCTCTTCACTTAGGTCACTCTTCTCCGTTGGGCGCACTGCACTCTCCGCAACTGGCAGTTCCAACCGAAAGGTCGTACCTTCCCCTACGTTGCTAACTACCTCAATGGTTCCCGCGTGTTCCTGAATAATTCCGTATGTCACCGAAAGTCCAAGTCCCGTACCCTTGCGCTGGCCCTCGCGCGGATTGCTCCGCGTCGTAAAGAACGGATCGTAGATCTTCCGCAGGACCTCCTTGCTCATGCCTGCACCGTCATCCTGAACCTCCATGCGGACCCGGCCATCCTCAGCTGATGTCCGAATCCAGATGTGCCCGCCGGAGCTGTCCTGCAGCGCGTCCTTCGCATTCAGCACCAGGTTCACCAGTACCTGCTGCAGCTTGCCGCGATTGCCCAGCACCGTTGGCAACCGCTCGCTTAGCTGCGTATCCACGGTCACGCCCGCGCCACGCATCTGGTGCTCCAGCAGAAGCACCGTATCGCGCACCATCGCATTCATTTCTACCTGGCTGAACTCCACACTGCCCATCCGCGAGAAGTTCAGCAGGCCATTCACAATCTCTGACGCGCGGAAGGTCTGCTGCGTAATCTTCTCGATCACCGGCTGCAGTCTTGCGTGTGTCGCCTCATCGGCACGCAGTTGTTTGCCCAACATCTGTGCATAGCTCGAAACCACAGCCAGCGGCGTGTTCACCTCGTGCGCCACTCCAGCAGCTAGCAAGCCAATCGACGACAGCTTCTCCGCTTGTGTCAGCTGCGTCTCCATGCTCACACGCTCGGAGATATCGTCCACAATCACGATCCGTCCAACCGCCTTGAACTCGCGGTTCATCAGCGGAGCCACAGTAATGTTTGCAGTCCTCGCCTCGCCAGAAGGCGTCTGTAACCGAAACTTGTACAGTGTGCTCACACCCTGTTCGCTCCGCAGGCGGTCGAACTCCTGGATGAATTCGATCGGAAGCACCTCACGCATCGGCCGCCGCAGGGCATTCTCGCGCGGCGTCGCGTACATCACCTCCATCTGCGCGTTCCAGCTCTCGATCCGGTCCTCAAGATCGACCGCAAACACGCCGATGTTGATCGATTCCACGATGTTCTCGCTGAACTCGCGCAGCCGCTCGAACTCCGTAATCTTCTGCTCCAGGCGCCGATAAAGCTGCGCATTCTGAATCGCAATTCCAATATAGCCAGCCAGCGATTCCAGCAGCTGCATGTCCTCGCTCGACAGAAAGTCGCCGTCGCCCGTCCGTCCCAGGCCAAGCACGGCAACGGTACCCCGCTTGTTGGTGTCCGCCCTGCTGGCTTCTGCCGCGCCGCCATCATGCCGCGCCACCCGGCACGGTACGTAGTAGTTCAGATCCAGCGCCGCCGCACTCTGCCGTTGCTCCTGAGGCAACCGCAGCACCGCCTGCGGCGTCTCGAAGAACAGGTGGCTGTTGCTGTCTCTGCGATCGAAGTCTAGGAACTCAAGATCCAGCGAGGCCACTGAAGCCATCACCTGCGGGTTCAGCCCGTGCGCCGCCGCCAGAGCAAAACGTGTACGTCGGCCCAGCACATCCTCCTCGGCCAGAAACACCGCAACACGCGTGACCAGCAGCGTCTCCGGCAGGCGCTCCACAATGGAGGCCACCAGCGTCTCTAGGTCAGTCTGCGCATTCAACTCGCTGCCAAACTCCACCAGAGTCTCGCGGTAGTCGATCTCCTTCTGATCGAAGAACCGGTCCACCCATCCCTGAATCGTCCGTTTCAGCGGATCGAACACCAGTCCCGTCACGATGATCGCAGCCACCAGGCCCCATGTGCCCAGACCCTTCATGCGTGTGTGGACCATCTCAGCAAACAACGCGATCAAACCGAAATACAGCCCCACCAGCGCACCTGTCGCCAGCGTGTATGTCACACCGCGCTTGAAGATCAGGTCGACGTCCATCAGCCGATAGCGCACGATCGCCCAGCTAAACGTCAGCGGCAGCAGAATCAGGCTCAGCACCGCAATCTTAGATATCGCCTCCGGCGCATTCATGTTGAACACGAACGGCACCACATACAGCGCTGTGAAGGGGAGTACCGTCAGCACCGTACCGCGTGACAGCCACTTTAGTTGCTGCCGCTGCAGTGGCTGCTCCTCTGCTTGGTACCGCACCCAGAAGATCACCGCTGCCACGATGTAGTAGCTTGCCAGGTATACGTAGTCGATCTGATCTAGCCGGTGCTTCAACAGCTCCGTCGACGACCAGTGTGTCACCCACATCACCCGCAGTCCCACCAGCACGACACCCGGCAGATATAGCAGGCCATAAAGCAACCTGCGTGCCCACCCCGAGCTTTCTACCGTGAAGCCCAGCGCGAAGTGCAGGAACAGTGCCGGCTGCAGTGCCATTGCCAGTACATTGCCTGCAAGAATCGTGTCATCTAGAACATCCAGCACCCCTGTGTACTGGAACGCATACAGGATGAACGACACCAGGCAGAACACATAAAAATGGGTGGACTTTGGAGCAGTCCACCGGCGCAGCAGCACATATAAACCGATACACAAGTACACGAGCGCGATCAACCGCAGCACCTGGTAGTCGGTCCGGTCCGTCGGAATTAGGTACACTGCCGCGGTAATAGTGTGTACCACTTGCTTGCTGGCAACTATCGTCTTTCGTAGCAGCGTGTACGTCGCCGGCTGGTACACGCCTGTGCGTTCAATCTCCCGCTCCGCAGTCGCCAGCCGTGGCGTCGGAATGTCGGAGATCGCCGTCAGCACGTCCCCCGTGCGGATTCCAGCCTTCTCTGCAGGCGAATCCGGAGGAACCATGTAAGCCCGCAGACCACCGTCGGCCTCCATCCACCGGGCCCCATCTGTTGGCTGGCTGTACCCACCCTCCTGCACGAAATTGGCAATCGCCAGCCCGATCGCGGCCAGGGTGAACACCGCGAGGATTAACGCCAGCAACCGAGTTTGCGATTCACTCTTCACGGAGATCTCGCTTCGCGCAATGGTTTGTTCAACACTAATCGTTGCACTTCACCGGCCAAACTCATATATTCCACAAATTGCACGAAAACCGCGCCAAAACCACGCCGTATCTTCGTGTCATCCATAAAATATTCGTAAAATCATAACTGGATCCAATTATTAGTATTGACCCATATTCATACGCAACTTCATCTTTCGAGGTTCCATCAGCACTTCCACCTTCCTCGGATCATCTTCACCTCGGCACTCCTCGCTTGACCAAAGCACACTCAGGTTGTGTGATGTATTAATTATGTGCGATCCCCGGTACATCGCCGACGCTTATTGCCTCACCTCCTCCGCTTGTTCAACCCAATGTCTGTGACGGCCTGACCCGTGGCTCTCTGTACGTCGAAATCGATCACTGTCGCAGGAGTACGCCTCCGGTATCTCGAGGTCGAGTCCGCCACTCCCTCCGTCCATCCGCCCCTGCTTGTACTCCATCAGCTACTCGCCACTGCGGAGTCCCTCACCGAGCTCATCGTCCGGCTTCCCGGCGACCGCCGTATCGTCGCCCTCGATCTCCTCTCCGCCCAGCCCGAAAGTGGTGAGCTGGACATGCGCTCCCAATCGCTGGCGGTGCTGGTCGCCAACTTCGCGGAGGCCCTGGGCCTGCATGAGCCTGTCGTTATCGGCCACTCTCATGGAGGAACCCTCGCTCTTTGGCTTGCTACCATGCCCGGAGTTGGTGTTCGCAGCCTTATCCTGCTCTCGCCCGCGCATCCCTTTGCCGGCTACCGTTCTCACGTCGTCGCCTTCTACCTCACACGCTGGGGACGCTTCCTTGCCCTTTGCATCCCGCTGGCGCCCAGCCGCATGATCCTCTGGGCCTACAACCAGGCTGCTGGCACAGGACGCATCACACTCGAGCACCTCAAGCCACACCTCCGCGTTCTGCGCAGCCGCACCTCGCTCAAGCGCGTCCTCGAGATCCTGCGCACCTGGGAGGACGACATGATCCTCCTCCGACGGGCCATGGAAGATCGTCCTATCGCGCAGCCCACCCTGCTTATCTGGGGCGACCTGGACTATGTAGCTCCCATTGCATCTGCCGATGCTTTGGAACAGGATCTTCCGGCGTCGGAACGCGTTACGCTGACCGGCATGGGTCACCTTCTCCCGGAAGAAGCCCCCACCCAATGTGCGGATTTGATCAAGACCTGGCTCATCTGGCTCGATACGGGCAGACTCAGGCATCTGAAATCTCCCGAGGCACCCCTGGAAATTAACATTGCAGCTGTGTAAATTCACGTAATATTAACGAGGCGCAGTGAGGTGAAAACGTCACTGCGGACTACAGAGAAGACCCTGTGTCCGGCTCCAGCGGCAACTCCGCTCGAACTGTCAGACCTCATTGCAAAGAAGCTGCTACCATGCCCGAACGTCGTCATCTTCACCTCGACGGTCTGCACCTCTCGTATCTCGAAACCGGGACCGCGACTGAGGGGAGGCCGACACTGGTATTACTGCACGGCCTCATGGGCTCCGCAGCTACCTTTCTGCCGTTCATGAACGAGTTGGGCGACAATCTGCATGTCATCGCACTTGATCTGCCCGGTTCGGGTCTCTCTGAGCGACGCGCCGATCTCGCTGCCGACCTCAAGTCCACCACCGCCTGCGTAGCCCGCTTTCTTGATACGCTGCAGCTCCACAAGCCCATCATCCTCGGCCACTCCCACGGGGGCGCCATAGCTCTGCGCCTCGCCGCCAAGGACCCCTCGCGCCTTACCTCGCTGGCGCTGCTCGCCCCCGCGCACCCGTTCTTCGTGGAAGCCAACCCGGTCATCCGCTTTTATCTGTCACTCCCCGGCCGCCTGCTCGCCTACGCCATGCCCTGGTTCCCACAGTGGGTTCAGATGATCGGCCTCCGTCGCATGGCCGGCCCGCAGAGTTGGGACACTCCAGAGCGCCTGCACCCTTATCGGGAAAACCTTCGCACCCCGGGTACGATCGCACACTTGCTCAAGCTGCTCCGCACCTGGAACGACGATATGGCGTCACTTGGCAGGCTGCTACGCAAACCGCTCTCGACGCCTGCACTCGTCCTCTGGGGCAGTGCTGACCGCGCCGTCCCTGTTTACACTGCCAGCGAGCTCTGCTCTCGTCTGCAGCAGCCCCAGCTTCACGTCCTCGAAGGCATCGGACATCGCCCCGCCGAAGAGACCCCCGCTCAGGTAGCCCAGCTCGTGCAGCAACTCGTTCTCCAGTCCTCCGGTGCGAAGACCCGCCGCGCTCAGCCCGCTTTCAGCCCGAAGGTATCGCTCACCCACGAGCGTATCTCTCCGCTCATGACGTCCAGCTTTGAAGCTGGCGACTGAGGTACACCAGCAAAGAAGTGGTCTGCACCCTCCACCCATACCAGCTTGCGCGGTGGAGGCACAGGCACCAGCATTCCTTCCAGTGCTCCCATCGGCGCATACGCATCGTGGTCGCCACATACGAACAGCTTCGGCACGCTCCCACATGCGGGTAGAAACTCGTATGTGTAATCCCGGCCCTCGGCGCGCACCGGTAGCCCCAGCCCCACCAGCCCCTTCACCCGGGCATCACCGCAGCACGCGCGCAACCCCACATTCGACCCAAACGAAAACCCTGCGAACAGCACCGGCAGCCCGCACTCCTTGTCGAGCCAGTCCAGCGCCGCGCGCACATCGTCAATCTCTCCCGGGCCGCCGTCGTGTGTACCCTCGCTTAGCCCCACGCCGCGAAAGTTGAACCGCAACACCGGCAACCCAAAGCTCGTGAACGCCTTGGCCGTGTGGTAGACGACCTTGTTGTGCATCGTCCCACCGCCCAGAGGATGCGGATGCGCCACTAGCGCCGCATACAAGGCGTCCTCGCGTCCAGTATTCAAAACCGCTTCCAGCCGTCCCGCTGGTCCGCGCAGGTCCTCCACCGCCACAACCTTTGATCGAAACTCCATCCAATAAATCTCCTCCATTCATTGTGCAGCAGTGAATATCCACCTCACGGCCGGATGCTACCGTATCGACATGCGTAAGCTTCTGCTGCTACTCCTGCTCACGGCCCCCGTGTGTGCACAGTTCCCGTCACACGCAGCCATCGACCGCGACCTCATGGACGTCACCGTCGACCGTCTGCACCAGCTCTATCGCGAACACCGCTACACCGTCACGCAGGTCGTGCAGTGGCATCTTGACCGCATCGCGCGCTACAACGGCATCTACCGCTCCGTGCAGACTCTCGAAGCGCAGACCGCGCTCGCCACCGCTGCCCGCGAAGATGCTGAAGCCAAACAGCCCGGCTTCCACCCCGGCCTGCTCTGGGGAGTTCCCATCGTTACCAAGGCCAACACCAGCATCCAGGGCCTCAACACCACCGACGGTTGGCGCGGCTACATGCTTCACGGCCACGAGCTCATCGCTCCCCGCGACGCCACCATCGTTGCTAAGCTCCGCGCCGCCGGAGCCGTCTTCATCGGCGTCACCAACATGCCCGACTTCGCCGCAAGCGACACCAACCGTTCCACCGCATTCGGCCGCACTGGTAACGCTTACGACGTTCGCTTCTCACCTGGGGGCTCCTCCGGCGGCACTGTCACGTCCGTCACCTCCAACGAGGCCGTCCTCGGCAACGGCACCGACACCGGCAACTCCATCCGCATGCCTGTCGCTACCAGCAACCTCGTCGGCATCTTTCCCACGCGAGGCCTCGTCTCCATCGCCGGCATCGCGCCGCTCGACTGGCAGCTCGACAACACCGGCCCTATCGCACGCAACGTCACGGACGCCGCCATCGCACTCACCGTCATGGCAGGCGAAGACCCTCTCGACCCTGCAACGATAGGCTCCGCCGCCAAAGCCCAGCCCGGTCCCTACACCACCTACCTAAAGCCCGGCTCGCTCAAGGGGAAGCGCTTCGCTGTCCCCGCCTTCATCCTCGACGGCAACAATACCGTCTTCCAGGGCGTCTGCCCCAACGCCACACCCGAGCAGTTCGCCAGGGCCGTCAAGGACTCGCGTCTTCCACTGCAACCTGAAACCCGCACCGCCTTTCTCAAGGCCGTCGACGAGCTCCGCGCCGCTGGCGCCACCATCCTTATCGATCCCGCAATACTCCCCGACAGCTTCGCCGACGCCGCGTCGCACATCTGCACACTGCCCTTCATCCGCGAAGGCACCAACACCTTCCTCGCTACCTTCGGCCCCGCCCAGTACCACTCCGCCGATGAATACCTAAAGGCCACCGGCAAGCCGATCCCGTCCGTCATCATCGGCAGTGACGACGCCACCCAGACCACCGGCATGTCCGGCACCATTCCCATCCACCAGACCACGCTCTCCGACAGCGCCGCGGCTGACGCCAGCTTTCTCACCGCCAAACAGCAGGTCCTCGACCTCTACAACGCCGAGCTCGACCGCCTCCATCTCGACGGCTTTCTCTATCCCGCCATCCAGATGCCTCCCGTCGACGAGACCATGCCCCAGGACGGCCGCCTCACCGAAGGCCCCCACTCGGCCACCGGCTGGGTCAACATGCTCGGCGTCCCTGCCATCAGCATCCCTGCAGGCTTCTACCCAAACGGCCTGCCCTTCGGTATCGAGATCAGCACCCGTAAGTGGCACGACGGTGACCTCATCAGCTACGCCTACGACTACGAGCAGCACACCCACCACCGCCGTCCACCCGTCCTCGTAGAAAGCGGCCTGCTTCCCACCGCCGCCCAACCACCCAAACCGTAGACCTCCTCTGCGCCCATTGCGCGAACATCGCGCCCTCTGCGTGAGCGTCTTTGCCTTTGTCTCCCGCACGTCGGTTATCCTGACCCAAGATGATCGATCCCATCCAACTCACCCGTCAGCTCGTCGACATCGAATCGACCACCTACCACGAAGCTCCGGCAGGCGAGTTTCTCGTCGCCTTCCTGACCTCGCTCGGCTACACCATCGAGCGGCAGCCGGTCCCGCCACCCGCTCCCGGCACTCCCGGTGCGGGCCCTGAGTACGGCAGCATGGAACCCCGCTTCAACGTATGGGCGGTGCCCAACGAACTCGCAGAGCAGGGAACCGTCCCAGCCATCGTCTTCTCCACCCACATGGACACGGTTCCACCCTTCCTCGGCCCCTGCCGCGAGGATGCCACAAATCTCTACGGTCGAGGCACCTGCGACGCCAAGGGCATCATCGCCGCCCAGATCGACGCTGCAGAAAAGCTCCGCTCCCAGAACATCTTTGTCGGCCTGCTCTTCGTCGTCGGCGAAGAGCGTGACTCCGCCGGCGCCAAAATCGCCAACCAGATCGTCACCGCCTGGCCTCAGCGCCCTCGCTTCCTCATCAACGGCGAGCCCACGGACAACCGCCTCGCCATCGCCAGCAAGGGCGCACTCCGCGTCGAGCTCTACGCTCACGGCAAAGCCGCCCACTCCGCCTATCCCGAGCTCGGCGAATCCGCCATCGACAAGCTTCTCGCCGCCCTCCACGACATCCAAGCCCTGCCGCTCCCCATCGTCGAAGGCATCGGCGACTCCACCCTCAACATCGGCCTCATCCACGGCGGCCGAGCCCCCAACGTCATCCCCGACAAGGCCGAAGCCCACCTCCTCATCCGCCTTGTCGACGACGGCGAGTCAACAATGGCGGCAATTGTGAAGGCAGCATATGCCCGCTGCGAGGTTAAGTTCACCCTCAAGCTCCCCTTCGTGCAGATGCGCGCCTTCCCCGGCTTCGACACCATGGTCGCCAAATTCACCACTGATATCCCAGCCCTCACAAACTGGGGCGAGCCATTCCTCCTCGGCCCCGGGAGTATCCACGTAGCGCACACGCCAGACGAAAAGATCTCCAAGCAGGAGCTCCTCGACTGCGTGGACCTCTACGTGCAACTCGCCACACAACTTGGTGAGTAACGGCGCATTCGTCTACACTGCTCCGCATGAAAACCGTCTTCGAATCCGGTTCACTGCAAGAGCTGAACAGCCGTCTTGCTCAGCTTCAGCCTGACAGCGAGCGGCTCTGGGGAAAGATGACGCTGCCGCAAGCTCTGGCACACTGTTCACTCGGCATCGAGATGGCTGCAGGCGACATCAAGCCGCCGCGCATCCTCATCGGACGCATCCTCGGCCCGATCATCAAGCCCATGGCTCTGCGAGACGACGAGCCGATGCGCCGCAACTCACCCACCGCGCCGTTCCTGCTCGTTTTGGAAGACAAAGACTTCGCGATAGAGAAGGCGAAGTTCTGTAAGCGGCTCAACGAGTTCGGGACAACGGGTCCTCAGTCCTGCACAAGCCATCCGCACGCATTCTTCGGATCGCTGACCCCCGACGAATGGGGCATCCTTGTGTACAAGCATGTCGATCACCACCTGCGCCAGTTCGGAGCCTGATCGCCAACCGAGGGCGGCGATCCCGCTCGGCAGCGCAGCTCAATCCGCTGCCGATTGAGCATCTCGATCGGCTACGTCTTCCTCCGGTTCAGCGAGGTACAGGCGTTCTTCGTCCGCATCGTACTCAAACAGGTGCGCGTAGCGTCCCCAGTCGATGAGCGTTTGAAACTGCTTCTCAGCTTCGTCGTCCGAGAAGTGTTCATCCAGAATGTCCACCAGAAACTCTTTGCCGATACGTCCATCGCGCTTCTGCTCCAGCACTCGCAGGACGGTTGCGGTGAGAGGAACCCGGCTAAGAAGTTGCTCCTTGAAGATCTCGTGGCTGCGGTGAATGCCGGCGGTAGCGAACTCCTTCCCCGTGTCTGTGATGGTCACGTCGCCCTCCGCCACGCTCGCAAATCCCAGCAGAGCCGATGCGTCGACGGCAGGCAACAGGTCGTCAATCTCCAGCCGCAAATCACTCGCGAGTTGCGGCAGGTCCTCGCGTCCACCGCGGTCATAAATAATCTCCAGCAGGCCGCTGATGCCTCCCGAACGTGCATGAGGCAGCATCGGA
This sequence comes from Acidobacteriaceae bacterium, assembly GCA_903970395.1. Taxonomy (GTDB): domain Bacteria; phylum Acidobacteriota; class Terriglobia; order Terriglobales; family Acidobacteriaceae; genus Granulicella. The sequence continues at coordinate 7,035 of CAJCIM010000144.1, read as the reverse complement.
AACCGCTTTGTTGGTTTGGCGGTTGCGGCAGGAACTTCTTCCACCGCCGCCTCAGGATTCGTCATCACCGTATACACGTGGTCCACCAGTGCGCGAAAGCGAGGCCCGCTCTTGTCTCTGGGGCGTGCAATGTCAACTCGAACCTCACCGCGAATGCGCCCCGGGTTGGTGCCGAGGATGACGATCCGATCCGCCAGAAGGATGGCCTCTTCAATGTTGTGCGTGACCAGCAGGATGCTCTTGGATGGGAACGAACCCCTCTCCCACAGGTCGCTGATCTCGCCGCGAAGGTTCTCCGCGGTGAGCACGTCGAGAGCGCTGAACGGCTCATCCATCATCAGCACGTCCGGCTTCATCACGAAAGCACGGGCAAACCCAACCCGCTGGCGCATTCCTCCAGAAAGCTCTTTCGGGTACGCCCCTTCAAACCCTTCCAGCCCTACCATCTGCAGCGCGTACATAGCTTCTTTCTCTGCGTTCTCCTTCGGAACCCCCCGTGCAGTTAATCCAAGCTCCGCATTCTCCTGGACCGTCAGCCACGGCAGGAGCGCGAAACTCTGAAAGACCATCGCGACATCCGGGTTGGGTCCATGCAGAGCTACGCCATGCCTGGTAACGATGCCGGTGCTCGGTTCAATCAGGCCCGCCAGAATACGCAGCAAGGTGCTCTTGCCGGAGCCGCTGCGCCCCAGAAGGGCGACTACCTCGCCGGGGGCAACGGTAAGCGAGACCGTTTCAAGAACCGTCTGCTCGCCACCTGCGGAGAGGGGAAACGTCTTCGAAACCCGCTCGGCCGTCAAAAGGCTCGTGGTGTGCGCCATGCTGCTTCTCCGATCAACTAAGTTGGAACCGCGTCTGCGCCAGGCGGTAGAGCGGCTTCCACACAATACGATTCAAGGTGACGACGAACACGCTCATCAGTCCAACGCCAAGTACGATCCGCGGCCAGTCGCCGGTCGAAGTTGCGTCGGCGATATAGGCGCCAAGACCTGCCGCCCTCAGCGTCGTGTGTCCCCATGACACGATCTCCGCCACAATGCTCGCGTTCCAGGCTCCGCCCGAAGCGGTGATGGCACCCGTTACCCAGGAGCCGAATATCCCCGGCCCGATGAGAAACCTCCATTTGCGAATACCGCGAAGGCCGATGCTGGTGGCCATCTCGCGCAGGTCGTTGGGCACAGCCTGCGCTCCGCCAATCACATTGAACAGTAGATACCACTGCGCTCCAAGGGCCATCAACAACATGCTGCCCCAGTTCAGATGGATTCCGAACCGGATGAATACCAGCGTTGCAAAAGGGAAGAGGAAGTTCGCCGGGAACGAAGCGCAGATCTGTACCAGCGGCTGCGACAGCCGCGCCAGCCTGGGATTGAAACCGATGGCAACGCCAATAGGAGTCCACACGATCGTGCTCAAAACCAGCAGCGCCAAAACTCTCGCCGCCGTCGCCAGCCCGAGCAGGGCAGCGTGGCCGACCTCCGCCAGGCCAACACCCGAAAGGACAAAGCGAATCGCCACAACGAGCAGCCCTATGGACGTGATCGAAACGATGACATTGAAGACCCTGTCCGCGGTCTTTGACGTGCTCCTGCGCTCCGCGTGCGGCTCGACCCTCGTGAAGTGAGACAGCATCCGGTCCAGACCAAATAGAGACGGCCCTAAGATGCGTTCAAAGATTGCTGGAAGCGATGCGGCACGCCACAGATCAACGACCCAGAACCGGCGCTCCTCCCCGGCACTCAGCTCCAGCTTGTAACGGTCGGCGATCGTCACCAACGGCTTCCAGAACAGCTGGTCAATCAGCAACACGAGAATCACCATCGTCACAATGGCCCAGCCGACCGCGTGCAGGTCACGGGCTGCAATAGCAGAGGCGACATAGGAACCCAGCCCTGGCAGCGTGTACTGCCGGTTCAGCACGCTGATCGATTCGCTGGCAGCAAGAAAAAACCATCCGCCGCCGAAGCTCATCATGCCGTTCCATACCAGGCCAATCACGGAAGAAGGTAGCTCCAGTCGCGTGAACCGTTCCCACTTGGAAAGGCCGTAGAGCGTAGCCATCTCATCCAACTCAGTCGGCACGGTGCGCAGCGACTGGTAGAACGAAAAGGTCATATTCCAGGCCTGCCCTGTAAAGATCGCGAAGATCGACGCGGCCTCAAGCCCCAGCAAGCTGCCCCTGAACAGCGCAATAAACAGCGTCACCGTAACAGACAGGAATCCGAGCACCGGGACGGACTGAAGGATATCCAGCAGCGGAACAAGAACCCTCTCGGCCCGCCGGCTGCGTGCGGCGGCATAGCCGTACACGAACGTGAACAGAGTCGAAAATCCGAGCGCAATGAACATTCGCAACGTGGAGCGGGCCGCGTAGTTCGGAAGATTGCGCGGGTCCAGGCTGATCGTTGGAATGACATCCGGCGGATTGAATTTGACGAGCGACTCAGCCCCCACCCGCGCGGCCACATACAGCAAAACAAGGGTGCCGAGGCCCACAGCCAGGTCGGCAGAATGAAAGGAGGGTCTCGACTCCGATTCTGTCCGCAAGCCAATGCCAAACTGCGGGATGCGGGAAAACCTCACTGGAGTCGCTAACCTTCCGTTCCAAATTCGCTCGATACGCTTGAAGAGAATACCAAAGCCACGTTGCGCCTCCGCCAAATGCTGGAAACCCTTCTTAGCTTCAACGACTCGTCGCGCTCGGCGTCTCTTCTGCCTCGTTAGCGCGAGCAGTTCCCGTCATGGCTGGCAGGCATAATAGCCAACATGGCCCGCCGTACTGTCCTAGCTCTCGTTTCGATCCTCTGTCTCTCGTTCGTAGGAGTAATCCTTGTCCGCCCCGTTATCTTTTACCGCTCTATTCCAACCGCCAACACAGACCTCACTCACTTCGACACCCTCATCGTCCTCGGCACTCCCTGCCGTCTTGACGGCGTCCCGTCACCCGAGCAGCGCGAGCGTGTGCTCGAGTCGGTCCGCGAGTATCAGCGAGGGGTCGCACCCTACCTCATCATGACCGGCGGTCCCGCACACAACCGCTTCGTCGAAGCACACTGCATGAAGCTCTTCGCCGTCTCGCAGGGCGTCCCTGCTGATGCCATCCTCGAAGAAGCTCAGGCGCAGAACACCATCCAGAACATCTACTTCAGCAACCAACTCATGACCGCGCACAACTGGCACTCCGCCGAGGTCATCAGTTCGCCCTCGCACCTGCCACGTGCCTCGCTCATTCTGCAGCACTACTCCTTCGCCTGGCGCACCCACCCAGCCAACTGGCCGTCCAGCTACAACATAGCTGAGATCGCGATCATCTACGCGAGCGAGATTCGCAACTGCTGGCAGATCCACAGCCACGGCTTCACACCCGGCACACTACTCCCGGCCACCGCCTCGCAAGCTCCCTGACCTCCGTCCACGCTCATGAAACCACCTGTATAAAAGCCTATCTTATTGATAGAACGCAACTTGAAAATACAGTTTGACAGTTATGTTAATGGGCGATTAGGATGGTGACGGGTACCCTTACCCACTGAGGCAAATCTTATGAAGCGTACTATGTTGGCCATCCTTGCGATCTCTCCCCTGATGCTCCACGCACAGGCGAAGTCGTCTGCTCAGCCCGAATCTACGCCCGTTCTTCAGTCCAGCAACATCCAGCCCGCGGTCTTCGCTGTCGGCAAGTCCACTGCCGCCGTCGCAGCCGCCGCAACCCCGGTGCGCGTCTCGACCGGCGTCGTCCAGCCTGTCCTGGTCCACACGGTTCCGCTCTCAGAAAGCGGCATCCTTCCCGTTGGCTTCTTGCGTAACCGCAGCGTAGACCTCAAGCTTACCGTCGACAAGGACGGCAAGCCCACTAACGTCAAGGTCGTCAAGTCTGCTGGCGCGGCTACCGATAACGAAGTTCTCTCTGCCATCAGCGAGTACCGCTACAAGCCGGCGACCCTCGACGGGGCTCCGGTACCCATCGATGTCAATCTCAGCGTAAACATCCAGTAAACGGTTTGATCGCAACACAATGGAGGCAGCATCGCGGAGCAATCCTCGATCCTGCCTCCATCGCGCGTTAACGCGCTTGCTTCGTTATGCCTCCCAAAGCTGAAAGAGCAACCTGGCATTGTCCCGCATCAATGCGCAGCCCTCATCTGGATTTTCAGGGTTATACCGCACCATCACCGTGGTCCCTTCCATCACCTGCTTCTCCAGCCGCCGCGCTTCACCTTCACTACACGACGCACTTCGCAGATACCCGCTGAAGATTCCCGTCACCGCGCCCGACTCCAGCGAAAAGTAATAAGGAAATTCCAGCTGCCGGTCCTGAGCCAACGTCCCCTCGGCCAACTCATCTTTGTCGACAAGCACTCCCTTAAGCAGCTTTGCCTCAACTATCGGCCAATGCGACGCTGCTGCCAGCTTCTGCTCCCGCCTCCGCCGCCGCATCGCTCTCGATATTCCGCCAAACAGAAAACTCATGCACAGGATTCTAGGTTGGTTCAGCCAGTTTCGTCAGCCTTTTTCCTCAAACAGCTATCTGTTGACTGAGCAGTAAACTTGCTCCATGGCCGCTGAGTTCACGCACCTCCACCTCCACACCGACTACTCCCTCCTTGACGGCGCCTGCGACGTTGACAAACTCGCCAAGCACCTCAGCAAGATCGGCCAGACCTCAGCCGCCATGACCGACCACGGCAACATCTATGGCGCGGTCCACTTCTTCGACGCCATGAAGAAGAAGAACCTCAAGCCCATCCTCGGCTGCGAGCTCTACATCTGCAAGGAAGAAGACCACCGCCGCGAGGCCGCCAACCCCGACTCGAAGTACAACCATCTCCTCGTCCTCGCCGAAAATGAGGCCGGCTACCGCAATCTCGTCCGCCTCACCTCGGAGGCCGCGCTTCACGGTTTCTACAAAAAGCCGCGCGTCAGCAAGAACTTCCTCGCCAAACACACCGAAGGCCTCATTGCGTTCTCCGGCTGTCTCGCCGGCGAGCTCCAGCAGCACCTCATGGAAGGGAACTACGATCTCGCAAAGAAGACCGCCGGCGACTACGAGACCATGTTCGGCCGCGGCAACTTCTTCCTTGAGACCCAGGACCACCATTTAGAGCCTGACAAAGCCGTCGTCGAAGCGATGTTCAAGCTCGAAAAAGACCTCAACATCCCGCTGATCGCCACCAACGACTCGCACTACATCGAGGATCAGGACTCCCGCGCCCACGAAATTCTTCTCTGCGTGCAGACCGCCGCGAGCATGAGCGACCCCAAGCGCTTCAAGTTCGACACGCAGGAGTTCTACATTAAGACAGCCGAAGAGATGGCGCGTCTCTTCCCACACAATCCCGAGCTGCTCACCCGCACCATGCAGTTTCCAGAGCGCTGCAACCTCGAGATGAAGGCGGTCAAAAACCCCTTTCCAAAGTTCGACTGCCCCGACGGCATGGATCTCGACGACTACTTTGAGCAGGTATGCCGTGAAGGCTGGGCGCACCGCCGCGATACCGCTGTCAAGCACCTGCAGGACACCGGAAAGATCCGCCGCACCCTCGCCGAGTACGAAGAGCGCCTCAATCGCGAAATCGACTGCATCAAGCAGATGAAGTTCCCCGGCTACTTCATGATCGTCTGGGACTTCATCCGTTACGCGAAGTCCATCAACATCCCCGTAGGCCCCGGCCGTGGCTCTGCTGCCGGTTCGCTCGTTGCCTATGTGATGGAGATTACGGACATCGATCCGCTGCAGAATGGCCTGCTCTTCGAGCGCTTTCTCAACCCCGAACGCGTCTCCATGCCCGATATCGATATCGACTTCGACATGAACCGCCGCGGCGAGGTCATCGAGTACGTGCGCCAGAAGTATGGCAACGACCAGGTCGCGCAGATCATTACCTTCAACACCATGGCCGCGAAGGCCGCCATCAAGGACGTAGGTCGCGCTCTCGACATGCCGTATGGCGAAGTCGACCGCATCGCCAAGCTCATCCCACCCACTATCGGCATCACCATCGAGCAGGCACTCAAAGACAACCCCATGCTCGCCAACGCGTATGACGGCGACCCCAAGATCAAGGAACTGATCGACGCCGCCCAGCGTCTCGAAGGCCTCGTGCGTGGTGCCGGTGTGCATGCCGCCGGTGTCGTTATTGCGCCGCAGCCACTCACGGAGCTCGTTCCCGTCACCCGCACTAAGGACGACGCCATTGTCACCAGCTACGACATGAAGGCCGTCGAGAAGATGGGCCTGCTGAAGATGGACTTCCTTGGGCTCACCACGCTCACCGTCATCGACGACTGCCTCAAGCTCATCCAGTCCAACCGCGGCGATGTTGTCGACCTCGCTACCATCGCGCTCGACGACATCGCTACATACGAACGCGTCTTCCACCGCGCTCTTACCTCAGGCGTCTTCCAGTTTGAATCTGGTGGCATGCGCGACGTGCTTCGCCGCTACAAGCCCACCACCGTCGAAGACCTCACCGCGCTCAACGCCCTCTATCGCCCGGGCCCCATCCAGGGCGGCATGATCGACGACTTCATCGAGCGCAAGTGGGGCCGTCGCGCCGTAGAGTACACCTTCCCCGAGATCGAAGACATCCTCCGCGAAACCCTCGGCGTCATCGTCTACCAGGAGCAGGTCATGCAGATCAGCTCCGCAGTCGGCGGCTACTCACTCGGCGGCGCGGACCTCCTCCGCCGAGCGATGGGCAAGAAGAACCCCGAAGAGATGGCCAAACAGCGCGACATCTTCATGGCCGGCGCCGCCTCGCTCAAGTTCGACAAGCAAAAAGCCGGTGCGCTCTTCGACCTCATGGAGCAGTTCGCAGGCTACGGCTTCAACAAGTCCCACTCCGCCGCCTACGCCATCCTCGCGTACCACACCGCCTGGCTCAAGACCCACTACCCAGTCGAGTTCATGGCCGCGCTGCTCACCTCCGAAACCTCAAAGCCCGAGAACGTCGTCAAGTACATCGGCGAGTGTCGTGAGCTCGGCATCGCCGTCGTTCCGCCCAACGTACAAGTCTCCGCAGCCAGCTTCACCCC
>CAJCIM010000143.1 GCA_903970395.1 Acidobacteriaceae bacterium | reverse complement strand
ATTATTTACCGGAGACGTTCTACCTGGATAAGGACGGGATCGTGCGCGGGCATAGCCTTGGAGCGCCGACGAAGGACGAGATGGAGGCGACGATCAAGAAGGTGATGGGGATATGAGAGAGCAGAGAACAGCGCGTGTGTTGCTGGGGTTGATGCTTGTGGCGCTGCCGATGCCTGGTCGCGCGCAGGGGATTTCGATGGGCGATGCGGCTTCGGCGGCGAAGAAGGGGCATGTTGTTTATGTGGATGACGGGCTGGCGGTGAAGGCCGGTGTGGAGCAGGTGGTGGAGCTGCGCTTCCGGGTGGATGAGGGGTTCCACGTAAACTCACACACGCCGAAGGATGAGCTGCTGATTCCGACGGTGCTGAAGGTGGATGAGGCGAGCGGGCTGCATGTGATGAACGAGAGCTATCCGTCGGGTGTGTCGTTTCGGCTGCCGATCGGCGAGGGCGAGACGCTGGATGTCTACCAGGGCGAGTTCCGGGTGATGCTTCGTATGGTGGTACCGAAGGGTGCCTCGACGCTGAATGGCACGCTGCACTATCAGGCCTGTGACAACGCAGCCTGCTTTCCGCCGCGGAACCTTGCGGTGCATGTGGCAGTTACGGGAAAGTAGGGGGTACCCCCCCCGGCTTTTTTTGGCGTTTTGAATGAAATCATGCACTTAGCGGGGTATCCCGGGGTTAAGTGCTTGATTTCAAATTGGTTATAGCTAAGATAGCCTGAATCAACAGGTTAGAGCTGGCCATGCGCTGCGGGGCATGGTCTGTGCCGAGCAATCCTCCCCTGATTCCAGTATAGAAGGTAGGGCCGGAGAAGATGCTTTTCGTTTTTTGGGCGTAAGTTGCTTGTCTGGTTGGGGTTACGGTGGACGAGCGATGCGCTAGTGCTTGACAGCTTTCAGGGGTGACGCGAGAGCGAGAGGGTGTTGCCGTCGGGGTCTTTGAACCAGGCGACCTGCGCGCCGCCGGGGGCGTTCCAGACGCCGTCGGGGGTCTGCTCGAAGGCGGGGATACGGAGGAACTCGACGCCCTTGGCGGAGAGCTCGGCGATGGTGGCGTGGATGTCGGTGACCTCCCAGCCGAAGATGGTGAAGTGTGCCGGTGTGAACTCGTGGCGTACGGCAGCGACGCGCAGCATGGTCTGCGTGGGGCCGACTCTGAAGACGGCCGCGAAGCCGTCTTCAGAGTCGAAGGTGAGGCCGAGGACGTCCTGATAGAACGCACGCGCAGCGGCGATGTTCGCGGTGGGTATGAAGGCGATGGGGTTGAGATGGGTGAGAGGCATAGTTATAAAAAGGACTTCCGTGAGGTTATTGGAGAGGCATCGGGCGCGCACACTGGGGTGGAACTGGTACAGAGCGTGCCATCGGCGCTTCGGTTCTTACGAGCGATTGGGCAGTTTCTGGAAGGCGATAAACCGCCGTATGCGGTTTAGGGTGCGTGCCTTGTCAAAGACGACGAAGCTCTCCAGTAGGGGATTGCCTATCTCCGTGCAGATCGCGACGCAAGTTTCGGCAGTGTTTGCAAACGTTCGATGGTGTCAGGATATTTCGACACCATTGCAATAAAGGTCGCGGCTAGCGGGCTTGCCTGGCCCCCCTGCTCCCACTTTTCTACGGTGCGTGGGCTGACGCGCAGCATATTGGCCCAGACCGCGCGTGAGACGTTGAACTTTTCGCGGACTGAGACAAAGTACTCCGCACTCGGAGTTTCCTCTACCTCAGGCGGCGGCAGTTTATGGGTACGCAGCGTCAGCTTTCCCTCGCGATGTTGCTTCATCGCGTCGACGCCTTCCATAAGTTCTGAAAAGACATTCCGCTTGCTGGTCTTTTTCTTGATCATTGGGTGTCTCTTCCTCTCCGGGCGGCACGTTCCGCTTCCAATGCCCGCCGCAACAGGTTTTTCTCGTTAGTGCTGAGATCCGTAGCTTCATCCTTGTCATACAGAGTGAGCATCCATATCTCTTCGTCCGACAAGAAGCAGTAGTAGATGACCCGCAGGCCGCCACGCTTGCCCTTCTTCCTCCGAGGGTCTTTCCAGCGCAGCTTGCGTATGCCACCTGCTCCTGGAATGAGGTCTCCGGTTTCAGGATTTCTCGCCAAACTCAGTTGCAGATCGGTGAAGCCCTCATCGTCGAGGTAGTCCTCCCGATACCTGCTAAAGGCTGGAGCTTCGACGAACTGATACGTCTTTGGATGTGTTGGATCTTGTGGCATGAAAAGCTCCGCAGCCAAACCAACTATACCCAAATTGGGTATGGTGTTCAAGCGCTACTCGTGCTGGCTACTTAGTTGCGCTTTGGCAGCTTCTGGAAGGCGATGAAGCGACGGATGCGGTCAAGCGTTCGTGCCTTGCCGAAGACGATGAGGCTCTCCAGAAGCGGTGGCGACTGCGTGCTGCCGCTGATGATCGCGCGCAGCAGCATAAAGTTTTCCTTCACGCTCCACTGCTTCTCTTCGCCGAGCTTTTTTAATGAGGCGTCAATGCTGACCGTGTCCCAGGCGGCGGCTTCGAGCGCCGTGAGTTGCTCTTCAGCGAACTTGAGTGTGTCTGCGGTCTCGCGCTTCTTGGGCAGCCACACGGATTCGGGCGGCATGACGTTGTCGCTGAAGAGGAAGCTGGTCATGTCGCCGAACTGGCCGAGGGTTTCGAGGCGCGTCTGTACGAGCGGGGCGACGGCGCGGAGGTACTCGTCGGAGAAGATGGTCGAGCGCATTGTGGCGAAGAACTCGTCGGGTGATTGCTTGCGGATGTACTCGCCGTTGAGCCACTTCAGCTTGACGAGGTCGAAGACCGGGCCGCCGAGCGAGATGCGGCTGAAGTCGTACTTTTCCAGCATCTCCGGCAGCGAGAAGATGTCGCCTTCCTTGGTGTTGAGGCCTTTGCTGACGATCTCCTGCTCGGTGGGCTGAGCCATGCCACCGCCCATCAGGCCGAGGAAGTTCAGCATCGCCTGCGGGAGGTAGCCGGAGTCGCGGTAGTAGTTGAGCGAGACCGGGTTCTTGCGCTTGGAGATCTTCGACTTGTCGATGTTGCGCAGCAGGGGCATGTGCCAGAACTTGGGCAGCTCCCAGCCGAACGCCTTGTAGAGCAGCACGTGCTTGGGTGTGGAGCTGATCCACTCCTCGGCACGGATGACGTCGGTGATCTGCATCAGGTGGTCGTCGATGACGTTGGCGAGGTGGTAGGTGGGGAAGCCGTCGGACTTGAGCAGTACCTGGTCGTCGACGTTGTTGTGGTCGAAGGTGATCTCGCCGCGGAGCTCGTCGCGGAATGTGGTGTTGCCGCTGGCGGGCACTTTGAGGCGGATGACAGCAGGGCGGCCTTCAGCTTCGAAGGCGGCGATCTGTGCGGCGGTCAGCTCACGGTGCGCGCCGTTGTAGCGCGGCGGCTGCTTGGCGGCGAGCTGCGACTGGCGCATCGCTTCGAGCTCCTCAGCGGTCTCGAAGGACTTGTAGGCGGTGCCGTTGTCGAGCAGGCGCTGGATGTACTCGCGGTAGATTTCGGTGCGCTCGGACTGGCGGTAGGGACCGTAAGGGCCTCCGACGTCCGGACCCTCATCCCACCGCAGGCCGATCCACTTGAGCGCGTCGAAGATCATCTGTTCGCTGGTGGAGACGAAGCGGGTGCGGTCGGTGTCCTCAATGCGCAGGACGAACTTGCCGCCACGCTGCGCGGCGAAGAGGTAGTTCAGCAGGCCGATGTAGGCCGTGCCGACGTGGGGGTCGCCGGTGGGGGATGGAGCAATGCGGACGCGGGTGGGGCGGGATGCGTGGCTTGACGAGTCGTGCGAGGTAGGTGCGGAGGTCTCTGTTGTCATCGAAGTTGTCTAAACCTTGATGTTAACAGAGACCTCCGCTGGATGTTGCAGCAGCGCTAAGCCTGGGGCGGTGGCTGCATGGCTACTGGAGGCGGCGGAGGGTAGCTCGGCGGGTAGTAGGGCGAGGCCGTCGGCGCAGGGACGACCTTCCAGTCGGCGAAGGCGAGGATGCAGAGAACGATCAGGTGCCCGAATCCGGGGAAAAGGACGATCAGAGAGAGCCATCCAGACATTCCAGCTTTGGTGAAGATCCTCCAGAAGAGGAAGATAAAGAATGCCAGGAATGCGAAGCCGATGATGAAGAAGATCGGCAGAATCGTCATCATCATATGCATGGCTTGACGTTGTGCGTCTTGCGGGTCCATTGGAACTCCTTGACGGTGCGACGGGTAGGTTTAAGCGTGGGGTATCTTCCACTCTGAGAAGGCCAGGATATATACGGCGATCATGACGCCGAGCGGCCCGAGTAGCGTGAGTAAAGATATGGCGTAGTGCAGGTCTGCTTTTCGCGCTAGCTGCAGCAGTGGGATGGTCCACAGCAAAACGCTTACGACGTAGAGAACAGCGAAAAGCAGAAAGAAGTGCAGAAGATAGTGATGGGGGATGTGCGGCACTATGACCCTCCGGGAAGATTGAAGACACTGTACCGGAGAAGCAGGCTGCGGCAAAGAAAAATCGTGGCGATGCGACGTGATGGGTAGCGGCGAGATGCTGACGCTGCGGTTATCTCGTCAGCGCGGCATGACTCGTCCTGTTCGGGTTTGCATTCTGTTCATTTCGAAAGGTAAATTATTTCAGTATAGATTCTATGCAGACGGCGATGCGTCACCTGATAAAGGGGTGGAAGAAGACTTAGGTCAGGTCGTCCGTGTCAAAGGCAGGCACCTTGCGGCCGAGGGCGGAGATGTCGTGCGGCTGCGCGGCGATGGAGGTGATGGCGTCCTCGATGTCGCTCTCGGTGGGGCGGTCGGCGTGGATGGCGAGCTTCCTACTGCCGTCTCCGGCGTCGAGCGACTCCAGCAGAACGACGACGTGGGCGACGGCGGTGCCGTCCTGCGGGAGGCCTTCGGGGGTTTTGCCTTTGATGCTGACCTGGTTCAGCTCAAGGCCGAGAAGATCGGCGACGCGTTCGCGCATGTCGGCGGCGATGGGCACGATCTTGGGGCGGTGCATGATGAGCACGCAGTCGAGGTTGACGATCTTGTAGCCGGCGAGCACGATCTCTTCGAGCGCGGTTTCGAGGAAGACGGTCGAGTCGGCGCCCTTCCACTTGGGGTCGGTGGGCGGGAAGAAGGTGCCGATGTCGCCGGCGCAGACCGCGCCGAGCAGCGCGTCGGTGATGGCGTGCAGCAACAGGTCGCCGTCGGAGTGGCCGGCGAGGCCCTGGGGGTGGTCGATCTTCAGGCCGCCGATGACCAGCGGCACGCCCTCCTTGAAGGAGTGGGAGTCAAAGCCGAGGCCGATGCGCATGCTCATTGCAAGAATGATAAAGCAGGGAGTGGGGAATAGGGGGCAGGGAGTAGAAAGCGGTGTGCTGCGGAAAAGAGGAAGCCCCATCTGCGTGCGATGATTCTGCACGTAGATGAGGCTTCAGGCTGCTGCTATTTGGAGGCAGGTGCGGCTTACCGAGCGCCGCCGGCGGCGTTGATGAGCTGGCCGTTGATCCAGCCGGAGTCATCCGAGGCGAGGAAGACCGCCGCGTCCGCGATGTCCTGCGGCTGGCCGATGCGGCCGAGCGGCACCGATGCCGCGTGTTGCTTGTCGAAGTCGGAGCCGATGAAGCCCGCGGTGTGCGTGCCTTCGGTCTCGACCAGACCGGGGTTCAGCGCGTTCACGCGGATGCCCCTGGAGCCGAGCTCCAATGAGAGCACGCCGGTGATGGCGTCGACCGCGCCTTTGGTGGCGGTATAGACAGCGCTGGCCGGGGGCGTGATGCGGCTGACGAGCGAGCCGATGTTGATGATGCTGCCGCCCTTGGGGAGGTGCTTCACCGCGGCCTGCGTGACCAGCAGAAGGCCGAGCACGTTGACGTCGAACTGCTTGTGGAAGTGCTCCGGCGTGATTGCCTCGATGGGGCCGAACTCGTAGACGCCTGAGTTGTTGACCAGCACGTCGAGCTTGCCGAAGCTCTTGATCGCGGCGTCGATGATGCCCTGTGCTTCGGCCGGCTTGGCGACGCTGCCGCCAACCGCGACGGCCTTACCGCCAGCCTTGGTGATCTCGGCAACAACCTTGTCCGCGCCTTCCTTGCTGGACGCGTAGTTCACAACAACTGAGGCCCCCGCAGCTGCGAATGACTTGGCGATAGCGGCGCCGATGCCCTTCGATGCTCCGGTGACGACTGCGACTTTCCCTGTAAGCTTGCTCATTTCAAAATCTCCTTGTGTGTCGAAGTTCGAGTTGTCTCGATATTTCGACAACCATCGAATTGATGTGAGTGGGTGGTGGGAGGATTCAGGGGTTTGGTACTTTTTTAGAGTAGCTGCGCTCGGCTGGGATTAAAGGGTCTTTCGGGGTGTGGCTCTGATTCAGGACTCTAAAGGCTGCTGCTGCTCTTGCTGCGTGTACGCTCGCGCCTCCGGCGCTTGCTGCTGCAATGCGTTCACGTAAAGGGCGCAGAGTAAAAGCCCGCAAAGGCCGCAACGGAAAATGAGCAACGACAACTGCAGATACAGGGGCTCCTCGGCTGTGCATCGCGACGCCCCCGGCCGAAATGACGGCTGCGGCTTAGGCGAGGTCGGTCTTCAAGCGGTCGAGGTAGGCGCGCAGGACGTGCTGCTGTGGGAAGTAGTGGACGAACTTGCCGTCCTTCTCCGAGCGGACAAGGCCTGATGCCTCCAGCTCCTTCATGTGGTGCGAGAGCGTAGCCGCGCTGATGTCGATGCTGTCGCGCATGGTGGAACAGGGTGTGGGACAGCGCTGCTCGCCGAGTTTCTTCAGGATCTCGTAACGGCGCGGGTCGGCGAGCGCTTTTGCGATCAGCAGGAGCTGATCTTCAGTGATCTCGACGTGTTTTGCGTTCGTCACAGCCATTGGATGCTTTAACCCGCCAGATAGAACTCTGCGATTTCGAGGTCGCCGGGGTGGGTTACCTTGAAGTTGCGGGCGTGGCCCTGGACGACGAAGACCGGTACCCCGGAGCGTTCGAGAAGGCTGGACTCGTCGGTGCCGACGAACTCGTCGGCTGCTGCATCGGCGAAGGCTTTGCGCATTAGCTGGACGCGCGCGCCCTGGGGGGTCTGCGCGTGGACGATCAACTCTCGGGGGATCGTGGCGGTGATGAGGGCGCCGTCGGCGGTGCGCTCTACCTGCTTAATGGTGTCGATGGCTGGGGTGCCGACGATGGCCGCGCCGTGTTTTTCGATGGCGTCGATGGTGCGCGAGATCGTGGCGGAGTCGATCAGCGGCCGCACGGCGTCGTGGACGAGGACGATGTCGTCGTCGGTGCTGGGCAGGACTGCGAGGGCGTTGGCTACGGACTCCTGCCGCGTGTCCCCGCCGGTGACGACGTGGACCTTGCCGGAGAGGCCGTGTTCGGCGATCAGTTCGGCGACGCGCTGGTGTTCAGCGTCACGCACGGAGACGTAGATGGCCGAGACGCGCGGCTCGCCGAGAAACGCCTGCAGGGAGTGGATCAGGATGGGCAGGCCCTTGAGCTGTAGAAACTGCTTGGGCGCGCCACCGGTGGTGGCTGCCATACGAGTGCCGATTCCGGCGGCGGGAAGGATTACGAAGACTGACATTGGAAGGTGAGTATAACCCGGGGAGGGGCGAGGCAGTAGACAGCAGTAGACAGTAGTGGGTAGGCAGTAGCGAGAGGCTAAACAACCTTGCGGTTTTGGCGGTTGGGCGGGCTCGGAGTGTTGCTATGGCTTCAAGACGATCTCACTACTGTCTACTCTCTGCTCACTGCTGTCTCCGCCTTACTTACAACCGGTTTTGAAGACGTACTCGTTGTGCAGCTTGAAGCCGAACTTCTCATAGATCGGCTTGCCGAAGCGCGAGGCGTGCAGGGTGATGATGCCAACGCCCTTAGCGCAGCACTCTTCGACGGCGGCCTTCAATAGGATCTTTGCGTAGCCCTGGCCGCGGTCTTCCGGCGTGGTGTAGAAGTTCAACAGGTAGGCGCGCGTGGGCTGGGGGTCGAAGTAGTGCGGCGGAAAGTCCATGTAGAAGATTCCGCAGGCGGAGACGACCTGCTGCGTGCTGCTGTCTTCGAGAAAGAGGCCGACATAGCGGCCGTCGGCGAGGCGTTCGCGCACCCAGGGCAGGAAGTTGGTGTCCATCTCGGCGTACCGCTCTTCGGTGGCGAGCTTGTTGTCGGCGAACATCTGGTGGCGGTGCTCAGTGATGAGCTCGGCGTCTTCGACGGTGGCGCGGCGGACGTTGTTCATAGGCAGAGAATCATGGCAGCGAAGAGGGACGGCTGACAAGGGTTTCTCGAGAATTTTCGCTGTGGGATGCCTATTCCAGCCTGACAGGACGATCGTCCTCAGGCGTGCGTCTTAGGATGGAGAGATGGCGGCAGGCAGGGCAAATCTATCGTGGGACCGGGCTTTGTTGTACGCGGGGGACAGGGTGTGCGTGGCGGTGAGCGGCGGGGCGGACTCTACAGCCCTTTTGTTGGCGCTTGTGGAAGCCAATGCGGAGAAGCAGCCGCTGGGGGTTGTGGTGAGCGCGGCGCACGTCCATCATGGCCTGCGTGGTGCGGAAGCCGACGCCGACGAGGCGTTCGTTCGCGAGTTGTGCGAACGGCTGCAGGTGCCATTGCGGGTCTTTGCTGTGGATACGGCTGCTCGCCAGGCGGCAGAGCGTGAGGGATTGGAAGAGGCCGCGCGGGAGCTGCGCTACGCGGCTCTGCGAAGCCTGCTGGAAGAGGGAAGCGCGGAGGTGATCGCCACCGCGCACACGCTCGACGACCAGGCTGAGACGGTGATGATGAAGCTGTTGCGCGGCGCGTGGACCGAGGGGTTGGGCGGGATCTCGCCTGAGGTGCAGGGAGTAGGGAACAGGGAGCAGGGAGTAGCGAAAGGCAGGATTGTGCGACCGTTGCTTGGAGTACGTCGGGTAGAGGTGGAGGCGTTTTTGCGAAGCCGGGAGCAGGGCTGGCGGGAGGATGCTTCGAATCAGGATGTTTCACTGACGCGGAACCGGGTGCGGCATGAGTTGATGCCAGTCCTGCGCGGCTTCAACCCGTCAGTGGACGATGCGCTGGCACGGATGGCGGGGATCGCTCGTGACGAGGAGAGTTACTGGCAGACTGAGGTGGCGCGGGTTCTGCCGCAGGTGCTGTTGCCGGGTAAGCCGGTGCGCGGTGGTGGACGAGCGGTGGGGACGGCGGTTGGCGAACAGAGCTGCGCGGTGGAGATTGCCAGGCTGGCGGCGATGACGGCGGCCCTGCGACGCCGGGTGGTACGGGCGCTGGCGCGGGAGGTGGGTTCAAGGCTGAGCGCCGAGGAGACGGCGAAGGTGCTGGCGCTGGCTGGTTTTGGCGGCGTGGCTGGGGTTACGGGCCGGATCGGCAGCCGGCTGGAGCTTCGTGAGGGGCTGCGGGTAGAGCGCTCGGCGAGAGAGCTGCGGTTCTGGCGCGGCGGGGTTTAGCTGGTGGCGATCCTGGAACTGTACCCCTGGCGGTTTCGATGGCGCCAATGAACTTGGACAAAATGACGTTTGTTACAACCGATCGGTGAATTTCTCCATCGGCTGAGAGTAAAATGAGCATGTTCGTGGACGAAAGTGTTTTTAGGGGAGTCGAAGTCGGCTTGCACCTTCTGGCCGGGTTGGGCGTCTAAATGGTTGTAGCTGCGAGCGGTTTTCCGCAGGCAGTGCGGTCGTCGGGGTTTCGCTGAGGCGAAATCTTGGTTGGCTGGCGTAGACGAAACGAGGAAAGCGGATTGAATTCAACAGTCAAACAACTCTTGATCTGGGTGCTGACGCTGGGCTGCCTGCTGCTGGGGTGGAAGTTTGTTGCCACGAATATGGCAACAAATCACAACACGGCGCTGAGCCTGACCGAGACGCAGAGGGCCGCTGAGACCGGCGCTGTGAAGTCGGTATCGATCAATGGGACTGAGGTGACGGGTAAGTACACCGACGGCAGCAAGGGTACCTTCACGACCACAATCCCGCAGAACGATCCCGATTTCTACAAGGACATGAAAGACCACGGCGTCGATGTGACGATCAAGGACCAGCAGGGCAGCATCTGGATGAACGCCCTGTTCCAGTTCCTTCCGTTCGTGGTGCTCTTCGGGTTCATTCTCTTCATGATGCGTCAGATGCAGTCGGGCGGAAACAAGGCGATGAGCTTTGGCAAGAACCGCGCGCGCCTGCTTTCCATGCAACAGAAGAAGATCACCTTCAAGGACGTCGCCGGTGTGGATGAGGCGAAGGAAGAGCTGAAGGAGATCATCGAGTTTCTCCGCGAGGCTCAGAAGTTCCAGCGCCTGGGCGGCCGCATTCCTAAGGGCGTGCTGATGGTCGGGCCTCCGGGCACCGGCAAGACCCTGCTGGCCCGCGCTGTGGCCGGTGAGGCCAATGTGCCGTTCTTCTCTATCTCGGGTTCGGACTTCGTCGAGATGTTCGTCGGCGTCGGTGCAAGCCGCGTCCGCGACCTGTTCGAGCAGGGCAAGAAGAACGCGCCTTGCATCATCTTCATCGACGAGATCGACGCTGTCGGACGTCACCGTGGCGCTGGCCTCGGCGGCGGACACGACGAGCGCGAGCAGACACTGAACCAGCTGCTGGTTGAGATGGATGGCTTTGAGTCTAACGACGGCGTGATCCTGATTGCTGCGACCAACCGCCCTGATGTGCTTGATCCAGCGTTGCTGCGCCCCGGTCGCTTCGACCGCCGCGTGGTGGTTGATCGTCCTGACATCCGTGGCCGCGAAGAGGTGCTGAAGGTGCACTCCAAGAAGGTGCCGATGGCGGAGGATGTGAACCTGAACATTCTGGCGCGTGGCACACCGGGCTTCTCGGGTGCCGACCTGGCGAACATGGTGAACGAGGCTGCGCTGACTGCGGCTCGCTTCAACCGCAAGGCTGTGCACATGTACGACTTTGAGGTCGCCAAGGACAAGGTGCTGATGGGCGCAGAGCGCAAGAGTATGATGCGCAGCCCGGAAGAGCTGAAGATCACCGCGTATCACGAGGCCGGCCACACGCTGGTTTCAGCGCTGCGCGACCACTCCGACCCGCTGCACAAGGTGACGATCATTCCGCGCGGCATGGCGCTGGGCGTCACGGTCTACCTGCCGGAAGAGGACCAGCACACCGTCACCAAGGAGTATTTGGAGACGCGTCTGGCCATGATGATGGGTGGACGCTGCGCTGAGGAGATCTTCCTGCAGAAGATGACCACCGGCGCGGGCAACGATATCGAGCGCTCCACCGAACTGGCCCGCCGCATGGTGTGTGAGTACGGTATGAGCTCGCTCGGGCCGATGACCTTCGGCAAGAAGGAACAGGAAGTGTTTCTGGGCCGCGATATCGGGCAGTCACGCGACTTCTCGGACGACACGGCCAAGCAGATCGACGCTGAGATTCGCCGCTTTGTGGACGAGGCGTATCGCAGCGCCTACGAGCTGCTGAACAAAAACCACGACATCATGCACCGTATGGCGACAGCCCTGCTGGAGCGTGAGACGCTGGATGCCGCGGAGATCAAGCTGATCATCGCCGGAAACGATCTGCCGCCGATGAAGTCGTCGCTGGCTTCGGCCGATGGCGATGGCGACGTGCAGAAGGTGTTGAAGCCGGAGTCCGGTCGCAAGACTGGATTTGGCGAAGGCCACGTCCAGGCGTAGAGCGCATGGCTTGCAGAGACAGAGGCGGCCTTCGGGCCGCCTCTTCTATATGCTTGGAACACGAATTCGAGAATTGAGGAGACTTATGCTGAACCGTCCTGTGTGGCTGCTGCGAGTGGAGGAGGGCTGCCTGCTGGCGGCGTCTGTGTGGCTATATGCGGACCTGCACTACAGTTGGATGCTGTTTGCGGTGTTGTTCCTTGCGCCGGATCTTTTCATGCTGGGGTTTCTGGTGAGCGCGCGGTTGGGCGCGGCGAGCTACAACCTGGGACACTGGCTACCATTGCCGTTGGTGCTGTTTGCCGTGGGGTATGGAGCTGGGCGCAGGGAACTAATGGCGATTGCAATTATCTGGTTCGCGCACATCGCCTTTGACCGCGCTCTCGGCTATGGGATGAAGTACCCGACGTTCTTCAAGGACACGCACTTGCAGCGTCTTGCCTGACGTCAGGTGCTCAGCGCGGGCTGGCGACGGAAGAGACGCCGCAGCCGCACCATGATCCAGCGCAGGCTGAATAGCAGAAAGATGATGCCTACTGTGGCGATGCTGCCGGCAACGTAAGGGTGGTGCGTCGCAAGCCATGTTAGCGAGATGGCGGCAACGTCCTCGCCGGCGGAGAGCGCGATGTTGGAGACTGGCTCCGGGCTGGGTGTGACGAGAGCTCGTGCGGCCGTTTTGGAGGTGTGCGCCAGCGCCGCGATGCTGGCACCCAGCGCGGCGGCAAGCAGCTTCATCTCCGGCGAGAGATTGGATGCTGCCTGGTAGGCGATCAGCGCGGCCACGGGGATGCGGATGAAGGTGTGCGCCGCGTTCCAGACGAGGTCGAGAGCCGGAATCTTATCGGCGAAGATCTCCACCGCGAAGAGCGCACTGGCGACGAAGATGACCCATGGATTCTGCAGTGACTCCAGCCCACCGGGCAACACCACCCAGTGGAAGTGTGCCAGCAGCCCCAGCGTGGCGACGGTCGCATAGACGTTCAGCCCGGCTGCAAAGCTGGCGGCGACGATCAGCGCGGCGATGGACGAGGGCGTAAAGGTCATGACGATGGAGTCGAAAACCGGGCCTGTCGGGAATGGTATCTCAACCTACGTGTTCTGGCTGTCGAATCTGCGGAGAAGGACCTGCATCTGGGTGTCACGGTAGGTGACGCTGTGACTCGGTAGAAAGCCGCACTTTTTGGCGACGTGCAGTGAGGCTGTGTTCTCCGGATCGATCAGGCAGGCGGCCTCGCTGGCGACGAAGCGTCCGTTCGCCCAGGCGAGGATGGCCTGCACGGCTTCGGTGGCGTAGCCGTGCCCGTGCTTGGTCGACGACAGTATCCAGCCAAACTCCGGTGTCTCGCCCAACGGGGGCTCGATCATCCGCTGATAGTTGAAGAGCCCAACTTCGCCGACGAACTCTCCCGTGGCGCGCTCCTCCACCCACCACGACCCGAACCCCAGCAGCGACCAGTGGCCCGCGTTACGCAGCAGTCGCGCCCACGACTCTTCCGCGGTGTTGGGTTTGCCACCGATGTAGCGCATCACTGCAGGGTCAGCCCACAGCGTGCAGTAGGTTGGGAAGTCTGCTAGAGAGTGTGCGCGCAGGCGCAGGCGTTCCGTCTCCAACAGGGGTGCTTCTCGGTTGAGCGGCGGTGTTCGGAGCATGATCACAGTCTATCGAGCGGGGAAGATGTGGATCGCAGTGGGCATTTGGTTCGGTCAACGTTACTCTGGAGGTATGTACTTTTGTCGGATACGCGTAGTGATGTGGGCAGTGCTCTGCTGCCCGGCGTTATCAGCTCTTGCACAGTCGGCACGGCCAGCTCAGTCACCGGCGCAGTCGGGCCAGACCTCAGCGCAGAAGCTGACCACGACGCCCGGCCGCGTGCGTCCGCCGGAGATGCTGAAATCGCCGACGGCCGACGACCTGCTGCGCGGCGCCTACGGGCCGTATCGGTCTAACAATGACCTTTTGTTCTACCACCTGAAACTGCGCGTCGACCCGGAGACGAAGATCATCTCGGGCACGAACCTTGTGCGCTTCCGCATGCTGCAGGATGGCCAGAAGATCCAGCTCGAACTCACGCCAGAGCTGACGATTGACAGCATCAAGTTCCACACGCAGGATTTGAAGTACACCCGTCAAGAGCGCTCCATCTTCATCGAATTCCCGAGCCTGCTGCCGAAGGGCGAAGTGGAGGAGATCGTCGTCGCCTACCACGGCCAGCCGGTGACGCAGGGGCGCTTCGGCTGCTTCTCTTTCGACAAAGACAAGGAGGGCAAGCCGTGGATCACAACGGCCTGCGAAGAAGAGGGCGCGAGCGTATGGTGGCCGAACAAGGACCAGTGGCGCGATGAGCCGCAGGATGGCATGGAGATCGACATCGCGGTGCCGAACGGGTTGATGGACATCTCCAATGGCCGCTTTGTCGCCAGCAAGGACCTCGGCGATGGCTACACCGAGTGGCAGTGGCACGTTCACTACCCCATCAACAACTATGACGTAGCGCTGAATATCGGCGAGTATCAGCACTTTGACGGTGTTCACATCAACAAGGAGACAGGCGAGAAGACCACGCTCGACTTCTACGCGCTGCCCGAGGACCTCGACAAGGCGAAGTCGCAGTTCGCGCAAACGCCGGAGATGCTTGATGCCTACGAGCACTACTTCGGCGAGTATCCGTTCGATAAGGATGGCTACAAGCTCGTCGAGGTGCCTTATGCGGGCATGGAGCACCAGTCGGCGGTGGCCTACGGGAACCACTTTGAGAACGGCTACTATGGTCGCGACTGGACAGGTGTCGGCATCAGCCCGAAGTTCGACTTCATCATCATCCACGAGAGTGGACATGAGTGGTTCGGCAACGCCATCACGGCGCGCGACCGCAGCGATATGTGGATCCACGAGGGATGGACGACGTACCTCGAGGCGCTTTACGTGGAGTACCGCTGGGGCAAGGAGGACGCCATCCGCTATGTGAACGGCCTCAAGCCAAAGGTCCAGAACGAGCTTCCCATCATTCCGCCGCGGTTTACGAACGCGGAGCCGACCCAGGACCAATACTTCAAGGG